>CAYSBA010000042.1:0-8279 GCA_964429075.1 uncultured bacterium | reverse complement strand
CTTCTTACATTTACTATTTCAGAATCTGTAAGCATCTTGAGGTGGTGGGATATTGTGGACTGACCAATAGGAAATAGCTCTGCAATCTTTCCACAGGAAATCTCTTTGTGTCTGCTTATAACCTCAAGGATCTCGAGCCTTCTTCTGTCTGATAGTGCCTTTGATATTTTATTGAATAATTTTTCATTCATAATCATTTTATTTAGATATTTTTACAACTATCGTAATATTTGTCAAGCCCAAATAATCATAAAAAATACATAAGATGTTTTTCCTTGACATAATGCACAGCTTGTAATAATTGCAAGGTCAAGTTTTTTTGTGCAATAACATTAAAGAAGGAGTAGAGAATGGCAGTCAGGTTTAACAAAATAGAAGTTCCTCAAAATGGCGAAAAGATAAGATTTAATCCTGATGGCAGCATTGATTGCCCCGATAATCCTATTATCTGCTTTATAGAGGGAGATGGTACAGGGCCAGATATATGGCGGGCCACCCAGCCAGTTCTCGATGAAGCTGTAAAGCTAGCATATAATGGTAAAAAGAAGATTGAATGGCTTGAGGTCTATGCAGGTGAAAAGGCGAACAGGGTTTATGAAAAAGAGATATGGCTGCCCGAAGAGACAATAGATGCTATAAGAGAGTACAGGGTGGCAATTAAAGGTCCTCTTACAACTCCCGTTGGCGGAGGTTTCAGGAGTCTTAATGTAACACTCAGGCAGAGGCTTGATCTCTATGCCTGTGTAAGACCAGTAAGACATTACAATGGTGTCCCGAGCCCTGTAAAACATCCTGAATATCTGGATGTGGTGATATTTCGTGAAAATACAGAAGATGTTTATGCAGGTATTGAATGGCAGGCTCACTCTAATGAGGCAGACAGACTTATAGAGTTTATCAATACGAATTTTAATAAAAACATAAGGCCTGGTTCTGGTATTGGAATAAAGCCAATCTCAGAGTTTGCTACAAAGAGATTAATGAGGATGGCCATAAAATACGCCTTAAAAGAGGGAAGGAGGGTAATAACTGCCGTACATAAAGGCAATATTATGAAGTACACAGAAGGGAGTTTCAAGGAGTGGTGTTTTCAGGAGGCCCGCGAAAATTTCAGAGATGTTGTTGTCTTTGAAGATGAGCTGTGGGAAAAATATGAGGGGAATCTGCCAGAGGGTAAGGTCCTTGTAAATGATAGAATTGCTGATGCCATGTTTCAACAGGTACTTCTAAGACCAAAGGAGTACAGCGTAATAATCACACCCAATCTAAACGGCGATTACCTTTCTGATGCCTGCGCTGCTCAGGTTGGAGGATTGGGGATGGCACCTGGTTCCAACATCGGCGATGGTATTGCACTGTTTGAGGCAACCCACGGAACTGCTCCAAAATATGCAGGTCTTGATAAGGTAAATCCCTCTTCTTTGATACTTTCTGGAGTTATGATGTTGAAATACATAGGATGGAAGGAGGCAGGAGAGTTGATAGAAAGGGCTCTTGAAAGGACAATAATGAATAAAACGGTCACATACGATCTTGAACGTCAGCTTGAAGGAGCAACAAAACTGAAGTGTTCTGAATTTGGGCAAAAGATAGTTGAAAATATGAAATTTTTTGTTTGATAGGGAGGTAAAGATGGCCAGAAAAAAAGTCACAATTGTAGGGGCCGGTAATGTTGGTGCAACTACTGCACACTGGATTCTTTCCAGAGAGCTGGCCGATGTTGTCCTTGTTGATATTGTAGAGGGTATGCCTCAAGGGAAGGCACTCGATATGATGGAGGCAAGACCTGTTGTTTATTCAGATGTGAACATAATCGGGACAAATGATTACAGCGAGACAAAGGATTCAGATATTGTTGTAATTACTGCAGGGTTACCAAGAAAGCCCGGAATGAGCAGGGATGATCTTCTTGAAAAAAATACGACAATTGTAAAGACTGTTACTGAAAATATCGTTAAATATTCACCAAATGCAATATTGATAATAGTATCAAATCCTCTTGATGCAATGACCTATGTTGCCTGGAAGGTGAGCGGTTTCCCAACAAATCGTGTTATGGGCATGGCCGGTATACTGGATACAGCACGCTTTAGGTGTTTTCTCGCTATGGAGCTGGGTTGTTCTGTTGAAGATGTATTCGCTTTTGTGCTCGGTGGACACGGAGATACTATGGTACCACTTGTCAGATACTCATATATGGCAGGAGTTCCAATTACTAAACTTTTGCCAAAAGAGAAACTCGATGCTATTGTTCAGAGAACGAGAAAGGGAGGTGGTGAGATTGTAAGCCTCCTGAAAACCGGTAGTGCCTATTATGCTCCATCTGCGGCGGTGACTCAGATGGTAGAGTCAATCATAAAAGATAAAAAGAAGATTCTTCCATGCTGTGTATACCTTGACGGTAAATATGGTGTGGATGGATACTTTGTGGGCGTACCTGCAAAACTCGGTAAAGATGGTGTAGAGGATGTGATTGAAATTGATCTCGAAGAGGATGAAAAGGCCCTATTTATGAAGTCGGTAGAGGCTGTAAAAGAACTTGTAAGTAAAATAAAATTGTAGTATAATAATCCAAATTTTTAGGAAACAAAGATGAAGATACATGAATATCAGGCTAAGGCACTTTTTAAGCAGTTTGGACTTCCAGTACCTGAAGGTTTTGTTGCAAACAACATAGATGAGGTAAAAAAGGCTGTAGAGTCCTTAGGTGGTGGCAAAGTTGTCTTGAAGGCGCAGGTTCATGCTGGTGGCAGAGGGAAGGCCGGTGGTATCAGAATTGTAGAGGGTGTTGAAGAGGCACAAAGGGTATCATCGGATATGTTTGGAATGCGATTGGTTACTCCTCAGACCGGTCAGGAGGGGAAAATTGTACATACGCTGTATGTGGAGAAGGCTTCTGAGATCGATAGGGAGTTGTATCTTGCACTCCTTATAGACAGAGAGACAGAAGATCTGGTATTTGTGGCATCCACAGAAGGTGGGATGGAGATAGAAAAGGTTGCAGCTGAATTCCCTGAAAAGATCTTTAAGATTCACATAGATCCATTTATTGGTGTACTCAACCATCATACAATAGCAATGCTTGAGGCACTGGGGCTCGACCTTTCACTCAGAAAGGAGCTTTTTGAGATACTGGATGGGATGTTTAAGCTTTTCATCCAGAAGGATTGTTCACTTGTTGAGATAAATCCCTTAATTGTTACAAAAAAGAATCATCTTACAGTACTTGATGCAAAGGTAAATTTTGACGATAACGGTCTTTACCGTCATCCAGAAATAAAAGAACTTGAAGACATAAGGGAGATTGATAAAAAAGAGCTTGAAGCATCAAAATACAAATTAAACTACATTGCCCTTGAGGGGAATATTGGTTGTATGGTAAATGGCGCGGGCCTTGCAATGGCCACAATGGATATTATAAAGTACTACGGTGGTGAGCCTGCAAATTTTCTTGATGTGGGTGGTGGTGCAAAGGTAGATCAGATTAAGGCAGCCTTCAAGATCCTAACATCTGATGAACATGTAAAGGCAATACTTGTAAACATCTTTGGCGGGATCATGAAATGTGATGTCATTGCAGAAGGTATAAGGCTTGCATTGAGTGAAACAACAGTAAATGTACCTGTTGTAGTTAGACTACAGGGAACCAATGTGGAAAAGGGTAGAGAGATTATAAATAATCTCCCCCTAAAGGTTTACACTGCAGAGACACTCTATGAGGCTGCAGAGCTTGCAGTAAAAAAGGCTAAGGAGAATTCCCTATGAGTATATTAGTAGGAAAAGATACACGTATAGTCTGTCAGGGAATAACAGGAAGTGCCGGAAGGTTTCATACAAAACTCATGCTCGAATATGGTAGCAGGATTGTTGCAGGAGTCACCCCTGGCAAAGAGGGTCAGGTTGTAGAGGGTGTTCCGGTATACAATTCTGTTGCAAAGGCAGTCGAAAAGGAGGGTGCGAATTGTTCAGTTGTGTTTGTACCGCCAGCCTTTGCAAAGGATGCACTGATTGAAGCGGCAGATGCAGGTGTAGATCTCATTGTTTGTATTACAGAGGGAATTCCTGCCCTTGACATGCTAAAGGTTAAGTCCTACCTTGATAAAAGAGGTGTTAAGTTGATTGGACCAAATTGCCCTGGAGTGATTACACCAGATGAATGTAAGGTTGGGATTATGCCGGGCTACATTCACAAAAAAGGTAAAATTGGTGTTATTTCAAGAAGCGGTACATTAACCTATGAGGCAGTGTGGCAGCTAAGTGAGCTTGGACTTGGGCAGTCTACCTGTATCGGCATTGGTGGAGATCCAATCATTGGGCTTGATTTTATTAAACTACTTAAGATGTTTAACGATGATCCCAACACTGAAGGTGTTTTTATGATTGGTGAAATTGGTGGGAGCGCCGAAGAGGATGCATCAGAGTACATAAAAAAATATTTTAAAAAACCTGTAGCTGCTTTTATTGCAGGTAGAACCGCACCGCCAGGCAGACGTATGGGGCATGCCGGTGCGATAATCTCTGGGGGCAAGGGCAAGGCAGAAGATAAAATAAAGGCCCTTAAAGCTGCAGGGGTTGTTGTTGCTGAGACTCCTGCAGAAATGGGTAAGGCCATGAAAATGGCACTGGAGCAGAAAGACTAATTTAGGAGTCATAATATGAATACCAGCCCTCAAAAGAATGAGGTCTCCCAGGGAAAGACAAGAGAAGGGGTCCTTGTAAATGCCATTGTTGAAACTGACAAAGAGAATCCCGATATTGTCCACTACATTTGTGATACTACAATAATCTCTGTAAACGAAAGGTTCTGTAAAAATTGTCGAATCTGTGTTGATTTCTGTCCTGTCCACTGTCTTACACTTGGGAGAAATAGTGTCTATGTTAATGATGTGACAATCTGTACACAGTGCATGCTATGTGAAATGCGCTGCCCAGACTTTGCCATCTGGGTGGATGTCCTGAAAAAATGGAAGAAGAAAAAGTAAAAGTCTTAAAAAACAAACCTCTTCGGAGAAAAAAATGGAAAAGATAGAATTTTTACAGGGAAATATTGCCTGTGCAATGGGTGCAATCTATGCAGGGTGCAGGTTTTTTGCAGGTTATCCTATCACACCATCTTCTGAGATTGCTGAGAAAATGGCACTTGAACTACCAAAGTATGGAGGTAGATTTATTCAGATGGAAGATGAGATAGGTTCAATGGCAGCGGTGATTGGTGCATCACTGGCAGGTCTCAAGGCCATGACAGCAACGAGTGGCCCTGGATTTTCATTAAAACAGGAAAACCTTGGTTATGCATGTATTACTGAAGTCCCCTGTGTGATCGTAGACGTTCAAAGAGGCGGACCAAGCACAGGTCTACCCACACAACCATCTCAGTCTGATATTATGCAGGCAAGGTGGGGAACTCATGGTGATCATCCTATAGTTGCAGTTGCACCTTCATCAGTTTATGAGATGTTTACTGAAACTGTCAGGGCCTTTAACATAGCAGAGCTAATAAGAAACCCTGTTATTATTCTCTCTGACGAAATTGTTGGGCATATGCGTGAAAAGATAAAGATACCACAGGAGGGTGAGCTTGAGGTTATAGATAGAAAAAAACCTGGCAAAGAGCTTGAGCAATATCGTCCATACGAAGTGCCCGAAGGTGATGTAATCCCACTAATGGCAGCATATGGTGATGGGCACCGTTTCCATACAACAGGGCTGAATCATGATGAAACAGGATTCCCAACAACAAAGAGTGATTTTGTTGACAAAGAGGAAAGAAGGCTGTTTCAAAAGATCGAAAAACATAGAGATTACATAGACAGGGTAGACTATTTTATGGCTGAAGATGCAGAGTTAATTATTGTTGCAATTGGTTCAATCTCACGCTCTGCACAGAGGGCAGTTAAGATATTAAGGGAAAAGGGGAAAAAGATAGGTCTTTTTAGACCCGTTACTGTATGGCCGTTCCCTGAAAGACAGCTTGTGGAACTTCTGGCAAAGGGTGTGAAACATGTAGTTGTAGCTGAGATGAACCTTGGACAGCTTGTACTTGAGGTGGAACGAATCAACAATGGAAGAGCAAAAGTACACTCAGTCTGTGATGTAACAGGGCATCCAATATCTCCAGACATGATTGTTGATTATATTGAGAATAACATAAATTGAGGGTGGTATTATGGGAAAGCGATATGAGATCAGGCTCAGCGGTTCCGGAGGACAGGGTATAATACTCGCTTCGGTTATTCTTGGTGAGGCCGCTGCCCTTTATGAAGGTAAATTTGTGTTGCAGAGTCAGGTTTATGGTGCAGAAGCAAGGGGAGGGGCTTCAAGGGCAGATGTGATTATTGATGATGAACCCATAGATTATGTTGAAACAACGGATCTTGATATGTTGCTGAGCCTGACACAGGATTCCTTCAACAAATTTAAGGATAGTCTTAAAGAGGGTGGTACACTCATTGTTGATTCAGTTGATGTAAAGACAAATGGCATGGACCTGTCAAAATATAAAGTTGTCAGTGTTCCAATTATAGATACAGCTGTTAAAGAGGTTGGAAAGGCCTTTGTCGCAAATGTAGTTGCACTTGGAGTGATTGCCTCTTCCACAGGTGTTGTGAAATTAGAGTCCCTTGAAAAGGCGCTATTGAAGAAAGTACCAAAAGGCACAGAAGAGTTAAACAGGCGTGCTTTGAAGGCAGGATTTGCACTGTATAAGTCATAAAAGGAGGGATTTGTAATGTCTGTGCAGCTTACACTCGCAATTATAAAACCAGATGCAGTAAGTAAAAAACTCGAAGGAAAGATAATTGATCGTATCCTTAATGAAGGATTCGAAATAAGGGCATTAAAAAAGATAAGACTGACAAAGCTACAGGCCGAAGGCTTTTATCAGGAACATAAAGACAAGCCTTTTTTTAGCAGTCTTATATCCTTTATGACAGAAGGACCAATATATGTGCTTGCTTTGGCTTCAAACAATGCTGTTGAGAGATGGAGAGAGGTGATCGGTGCAACAAATCCTGAGAATGCAAAGGAGGGCACAATCAGGGCACAGTTTGGAACAAATATAGAACGAAACGCCGTTCATGGATCAGCAGATCTGGAGTCTGCTAAAAGAGAGGTTGCTTTTTTCTTTTCCAACATTGAATTTGTTTAGTTGATATTACTCTTCGTATCAGGGGAGGCTGTTATGGTAGAGATTGGAATTATCGGTGGCAGCGGTTTATACAACATAGAAGGTCTTTCAGATATAAAAGAGATAGAGTTAGATACACCTTTTGGACAACCTGTGGCACCCTATCTAATTGGTACACTACACGGCAAGAGGGTTGCCTTTCTACCAAGACATGGAAAACATCATCAGTTTCCTCCTTCTGCAGTAAATTATCGTGCAAACATCTGGGGATTTAAAAAACTTGGTGCAAAGGCAATACTTTCTGTAAGTGCGGTTGGAAGCATGAAAGAGGAGTATGTCCCGGGATCCGTTGTACTTGTTGATCAATTCATTGATTGGACCAAAAAAAGGGACTATACCTTTTTTGATAAGGGTATTACCGTACACATTCAATTTTCTGAACCTATCTGTAAAGATCTTTTTGATACAATGGCTTTGGTTTTAAAAGACAAAGGTACAAAACATTTTCTTGGTGGCACATATGTATGTATAGAAGGTCCATCTTTCAGCACAAAGGCAGAGTCCCATCTCTTCAGGAGTTTTGGTGTTGATGTCATTGGTATGACAAATGTACCTGAGGTAAAACTGGCAAGGGAGGCACAGATCTGTTATCTGACCCTCTGCATGGTAACCGATTATGACTGCTGGCATGAATCTGAAGAGGATGTTTCGGTTGATGCAGTTCTTAAGGTTTTAAAAAAGAATGAAGAGTTATCAAAGGAGTTGATATCTGAATTCATATTGCGTTACGATACCCAAAAAGATTGCCAGTGTCATCATGCGCTTGACAGTGCAGTTTTAACAGATATAAGCACACTCAATAGTGAACTTCAAGAGAGATACCGGTTGTTGCTGGGCCTTTGATATCTACTGTTTTTTTGCTTTAATATAAAAGTGGTACTTATATATATCTACAGAGGTAATTTCACAGAACCCTTCTTCCTCAAGTAGTTTTTTAACGTTGTCCGGCACCAACCTCTCTTTTATTGGAGGTCCCATCGGTGTTTCTACAGGAAGCCAATCAATTATATGAAGTGTACCACCTCTTTTAAGCACTCTTTTACACTCTGATAAAAAGCTCAATTTTGAGTCAAACTCATGCATGGTATTACAT
>CAYSBA010000041.1:5766-8322 GCA_964429075.1 uncultured bacterium | reverse complement strand
TATCATAGCTGTTGAATATCCTCTTTTCTTGTGTACAATCCTCTTGTTTGTTATTAAAATCAAAGATGGCACATAATTCAACAAAAAGGGTTGTTGGTGTAATACTTGCAGGAGGGATGGGAAAAAGATTTAGCAATTACAAAAATAAGCTCCTTGTTAAAATTGCTGACAAGCCTCTTTTAATGTGGTGTATAAACAACTGTCTATCATCAAAATTAATAAAAGACTGGTTGTTAGTCACAGGGTTTGATAGAGAAAGGATTGTTGATGTAGTAAAAACACAAAAAAGACTCATACTTATTCATAATAAAAAATGGCAGCATGGTGTTTTTACCTCAAGAGACCTGGCGATCAGATATGCGATCGACAATTATTCAGATCTTTGTGGTATATTATTCATCCCTGCAGATATGCCATTTATAAATGAAAAATTTATCGATAAAATAGCCACAGAATTTATTTCTTCAAAATACGATGTAGTTTATGGAACAGATGTTGCAGGCACAAAAGGACACCCTGTCATCTTTAATATAGAATCATTAAGCCAGTTTCTGGGCTACAGAGGCTACGGTTCTGAATTCTTGAAAGAAAAAAGATTGAGGGTAAAAGAGATCCTTTTGCCGGGTTTCAGTCAGATTGATCTTGATACCGAAGATGATGTAAAAAAAATTGAAAGATATCTTGTCAGAAATGAAAGAAAGTAAACTCGAAAAACTTGTATTATTGCAACTTGATAGATTAAAAAGACAGAATCTTTTAAGGTCTGAGATAGTACTCGATAGCTCCCTCAATGGATCTACACAAATTAATGGCAAAAGGTTTATCAATTTCTGTTCAAACGACTATCTTGGACTTGCTAAAGAGGATCTTCCTGAGGATGTTTTAGAGGAGGTGCTTAAACTAAAATGGGGCTCAACAGGTAGCAGATTATTAACAGGGACGCATAACTCCCACAAAGAGCTTGAGGAATTTGTTTCAGATCAATACAATAGAGCATGCATGTTCTTTAACAGCGGTTATCATCTAAATACCGGAGTAATACCTGCTATAACTTCAATCTCCAGCTTTGTTGTTATTAGTGATCAGAAAAATCATGCATCCATTATTGATGGAATAAGATTATCTGGTACTCACAAGATTATAATCCCTCACAACGACATGAATGCCCTTGAGGATACACTGAAAAAAACAAGCAATACAAAAGAGATCCTCTACATTACAGAAGGGATCTTTTCTATTGATGGTGATAAAGTCCCCATAAAAGAGGTTGTTGATTTAAAAAAAAGGTATGGCTTTCATTTAATGATAGATGAGGCCCATTCATTTGGGGTATGTGGTAAAAGGGGGCTTGGTATCGCTTCTGAATATCTGGAGCATGTAGATCTACTGGTAATTACCCTCGGTAAGGCTGCAGCAACAGTTGGCGCATTTCTTATCTGCTCTCCATCACTAAAACAGTATTTAATTAGCACCGTAAGATCTTACATATTCTCAACATCACTACCACCTGCACTGGTAAACATAATAAGATACAGAATAAAAAGGGTGTTTGAGTCGGACGATAAAAGAAGGAAACTAAGAAATAATATCAACACACTAAGAAGGCTTGTAAAACAAAATGGCCTATCCGAACTATTTAAAATTGACAGCCAGATTGTACCCGTCTTTATTGGAGATGAAAAAAGGGCCCTAAAAATTTCTGAGTTTCTTTTCGAAAAAGGTATATTCATCAGACCAATACGCTACCCAACTGTAGAAAAAAATAGGGCAATGTTAAGGATTGGCATCTGTGCTGATCATAGGGTTGAGGATTTAAGAGATTTGATATATCTTTTAAAAGAGGGGCTGCAGGATGCATAACAACAAAAAAAACAGACTGATTTTACTCCTTGGTTCGAATCTTGGCGACAGGCTTGCCAATATAAGGTTGTGTGTGTGTATGATAAAACGCATCAAAGGGTTAGAACTCCTTGGAATCACCCCAATCTATGAAACCAGACCCATAGGAGTCAAAGGCCATCCCGACTATTTAAACTGTGGACTTCTTGCAGAGACAACTCTGGATCCCTTTGATCTTTTAGAGATGTTGAAGTTAATAGAAAAAAGACTCGGACGGCGTAACAAAGGGAAGAATCTACCAAGAACAATTGATATCGACATACTTCTTTGGGAACAACAATATATAAACACACCAGAGCTTAAGATCCCCCATCCTGCTATCATGGATAGACCTTTTGCTCAAAAGATAATAAAAGATCTTAAATGGCCAGATTTTACGGAATCTTCTGAAGAATTATACAACAATGCCGGGTTCAGAGAATTTTCACGCATCCCTATCTAATAGGTCTGTTGCAATCTCTTAAGTGCCTTCTTGGCAATGTCTTTTCTGAAATATCTGCCTTCCCAGTGGATTTTATCAACACCCTCATAGGCCCTCTTTATGGCACTTTTTATATCATCACCCCTTGCAGTAATGCCAAGTACCCTCCCACCATTTGTAAAAACTGAACCCTCTTTGATTACTGTACCTGCATGGAATACCTTTATCCAATCGTT
>CAYSBA010000041.1:2186-5756 GCA_964429075.1 uncultured bacterium | reverse complement strand
TGGGTCATCAAGACCACTGATAAGCATACCTTTTTTATACGATCCTGGATATCCACTCTGCGCCATCACCACACATACGGTGTATCCACTGAACGATACCCTCTTTGTATGAAAAGCGCCATCTTTAGCCTCTATCAAAAGATCGATAAAATTATCATCAATACCGAACAGTAAAGGCTGAGTCTCAGGATCACCCATTCGTACGTTAAACTCTAAAACCTTCGGACCCTCCTCATCAATCATCAAACCTATGTACAGAAATCCAAAAAAATCGATATCCTCGTTATTAAGTCCGGACAGGGTTGGCTCAACAATAGTATCTATAATCTTATGTTCAAGCCTTTCATCCACAAGTGGACAAGGTGCGTAGGCACCCATTCCACCGGTATTTGGACCTCTATCTCCATCATAGACAGGTTTATGATCCTGTGAAGGTGGAAAACTGATATAACCACCCCTTCCCACCATAACGATATATGAGGCCTCTTCTCCTTCTAACAACTCTTCTACTACAACACTACTGCCTGAAGCTCCAAAGCGTCTTTCCTTAAAAATCACATCAAGTGCATCTGTAACATCACTTTCACTTCTACAAACAAAAACACCCTTGCCGGCTGCAAGACCGTCCACTTTAATTGCACATCTAAAGTTCATATTTTTTGCGATCTCGTATGCATGGCTGGCATCATGTGCTGTGTCAAATTGAGCGGTAGGTATCTTGTATTTTTTCATAAATCTTTTTGCAAAGATCTTGCTGCCTTCGAGCATAGCCGCCCTTTTAACAGGACCAAATACAGTTATATTTTCACCCATCAAATAATCAGCAATCCCATTGCATAGGGGTTTTTCAGGTCCAACTACAACAAGTTCCACCCCGCGTTTTTTACAAAATGAAGCTATGGCACCAAATTCATCAGGATTTATATCAATATTTTCTATACCGTCGATCTGTGTGCCTGCGTTTCCGGGGGCACAAAAAACCTCCTGGGCTCCGTCCTTTTTAAGTCTCCAGCAAATGGCATGTTCTCTTCCACCAGAACCAACAACAAGTACTTTCATATCCTCTCCCAGTAAGAAAGCTCAGTGTCTAAAATGTCTATGACCGGTCAGGACCATTGATATCCCTCTCTCATCCGCAGCAGATATCACCTCACTATCTCTTATGGATCCACCCGGCTGGATTATAGCACTGATGCCTGCATCACACAGCACATCCACCCCATCTCTGAATGGAAAAAATGCATCAGATGCAGCGACTGCGCCTTCTGTGGATACCCTTGATCGCTTTATTGCAAGCTCTGCAGATTCTACTCTACTCATCTGTCCGGCACCAACACCTATTAAGAGTCCATCCTTTGCTATGACTATTGCATTGGATTTGACATGCTTTACAGCCCTGTATGCTACCATAAGATCTGCCCACTGTTTTTCATCCGGCTTTTTCTTTGTAGGAATACTAAACTGCGAAACATCCTCTTTAATTGTATCAATTTCCTGCACCAGAAGACCACCTAAAATGCTCTTCTGGGATAGTGATGGAGATATCTTTTTTGTATGATATCTGACAATTCTGAGATTCTTTTTCTGCTTCAGAAGGCTCAATGCATCTTCTGTGAATGATGGTGCAAGCACTATCTCAACAAATATCTTTGAGATTGATTTTGCAGCCTCTAAATCAACCTGATGATTAAAGCCAACAATGCCTCCAAAACTTGATACAGGATCACATTCGAAGGCTGATTCAAAGGCCTCTTTGGCACTCTTTTTCCCTACAGATAGACCACATGGATTTGTGTGTTTTAAGATAGCACAGCAGGGTCTGTCAAATTCCAAGATTAACTGAAGACAGGCATCTGCATCTACCATATTGTTGTAGGATAGTTGCTTCCCCCAGAGTACATCCGCATCGATAAGTCCTTTTGAAATTGAAATAGGGTCCTTATATAGTGCAGCCTTTTGATGTGGATTTTCACCGTATCGAAGATCCATGACCTTTTTATATCCCGCTGTATAAAAGGTGGGGAAGATGTTGTCTGATATACTATTTTTTTCTAACAGGGTACGCCATATTAAGGAGTCGTAATAGGCTGTGTAGGCAAAGGCCCTGTAGGCCAATCTCTTTCGTGTCAAAAGTGACAATCTTCCCTCAAGTCTATTCAACTCATCAACAACCCCATCAAGGTCCTCTTTATAACAGAGTACAGCGACATTAGGATAGTTCTTGGCAGCTGCCCTTACCATTGAAGGGCCCCCGATATCTATATATTCAAGTAATTTCTCTATTTCATGTTCTTTCTCTCTTGCCTGTTCAAAGGGATAAAAGTCTATGACCACAAGTTGAATTGGCTGTATCTTATGTGTTTCTGCCTCTTTTTGATCCACAGGGTTGTTTGTTCTCATCAAAATACCACCAAAGATAACTGGATGCAGGGTCTTTACCCGCCCGGAGAATATACTTGGAAAATCTGTAAGATCTTCAACCCTTACAATCTCTAAACCCTTTTCCTGTAGATAACGTGCAGTACCACCGGTGGAGATAATCTCACAACCAAATCTTGACAAAGTGGTTGCAAGTCTCTCAATGCCTTCTTTATCCCATACACTAAATAAGGCTCGCGTGATCCTTAGGGGTTCATTTGGATTATTCATCATCACCTTTATCCACCTCCTTGATCTCTTCAATGTAGGCTTTGAGTTTATTGAGGGCATCCTGTTCTATCTGCCTTACCCTTTCTCTGGTAAGATTCATTATCTTACCCACCTCTTCCAGTGTAATTGCACCTCTTTCTGCAACATCCAACGCACAGGTTTCTTCGAGCTCCCAAATATCTTTACCAGGGAAATTGAACTTGATTGAACCTGTCCTTGGATTTACATCAATGTAGAGATTGTAACGACACAGGATGAAAGGACACGGCCTTATGCCATCTCTGCATTCGGCACGTCTCCTTGGTCTTATTGCTTCTATCCGCTCCATCATCTCGAGAAGCTCGGGGTCTTGTTCGCCTCTTCTTCTACGGCGGTTGTATTCTCTAAGAAGTGCCTTTCGACCCAGAGTCCTCGGTTTTACTCGCTGGCCCTCCTTTTTGGTATCTCCCATTTCATAAGTCTTATAGAATAAGAATAAATTTATTGCAAATATAAAAAATGGGAAGGGTCTGATTGTTATAAAGTCTCTTTTTTTTCAAAAAAAGAAAACAGTAATCAAATTATTCTTTATCCATTAATGATAATATTAATCTCTCTTTTTTACCCTTTTTAATTGTAATTCTACTCTTTTTAATTATGCCAAAGCTGGTATTTTTTACAACCACGTTGTGCACCCCTTCCTTTAATCTCAAAGCCGAAATAGGTGTTGAGCCAACATATCTACCGTCTATATAAACTGAAGTCCATGGTATTGTGTTTACTGTAAGAAACCCATATCCTTTTGAATTTTTTGTTGTTGCTATAGTTTTTATTGGTATAACTCGAGATCTCTTTAGCACCTTTTTGTCTGTTGCCAAATTTTTTGAGCTGCGGTTTTTTGAGAACGGCAATTCTTTTCTAAAAATATTATAAGGATCTGCG
>CAYSBA010000041.1:0-2176 GCA_964429075.1 uncultured bacterium | reverse complement strand
AAAAAAACAAAATAAAAATGCCAAAAAGAAAAGCATATTGTTTTTTGTTTGTCTTTCTTTTGTTAGTGTCAGTGTCAGCAAAAATCTGTGTTGTCACTAAGTGGAACCTCTTATTAACTATCTCTTTTATTATATCTCCTGCCTCTTCAGTCATAACTCCAAGACCACTTAAAGCGGCCCTGGAAAGCATATCCACAATTGTTGCTGCATCTGGTCTTAGATGAGGTTTTTTGTGAAGCATCATAAGGATCAAGCTTTCGAGATAATCGGGTATATCATCATTGAAGACTGATGGTGGCGGGACCAGACCATCAATTATCTGCCTTCTTATTTCATTATGAGATTTAGCATCAAATAGCCTTCTGGCACATACCATCTCCCAGCTAAGGACACCGAGTGCAAATACATCGGTCTTTTTGGATGAAATGCCATTTTCAAGCATCTCTGGGGCCATATATGGAAGTTTTCCGATTATTCTGCCTGTCTGTGTGTAGTCAGTAACTTCAAGCGCCTTTGCAATACCAAAATCACTCAGCTTTACCTCCCCATGAATGGACAACAGGACATTTTGCGGACTTACATCCCGGTGTACAATACCAAGTATGCCATCTCTTTGATAATTGTGGGCATAAGAGAGTGCCCTTGCAACATCTTTAATAACCCACACAGCCAGTCTCAATCTGTCTATTGGATCAAGATCTATAAGAAGAGGGTAAAGCCCTTTTAAAGTTATACCTTCGACATATTCCATTACTATATAGTAACCCTCCTCATCCCTTCCAAAGTCAAAAATTTTAACAATATTTGGATGATCGAGTAGAGATGCTATCTTTGCCTCTTTTGTAAATAGATCTTCAAACTCGTGGTCCCGTTCTCTTCCACCAAGGATTCTTTTCAGTACTACCCTCTTTCTAAAACCAGCAGGACCATGCTTTTCGGCAAGATATACCTGTGCCATTCCACCCTGTCCAAGCAACCTTATGACCCTGTATGTCCCTGCCTTACTATCCCTTTTCATTTTGAATGAAAAAGGTGCTCTGTCCTTTTGATTGCAAATTCCGGTAGCTCATTTCTATATCTAACAATAAAGTCCTTGGTTTTTTGTCCACCTTGTCTGGATAAAAAGGCAATGAACAGCTCAAAGAGCTCATCGTCTATTGGCAACTCTTTTTTGACAATCCCTTTTATACGAGTGAGAAAATCTTTCTTTTTATTCTGTATTGCCAGCTCAAGGATCTGGATTATTGCAGCCTCTATGGCCTCTTTTCCTTCCTGATCTATGTCTGTTGTAGAAATAAGAGACCTCATACAGATCTGTGCTACTTCAAGATACCTTTCAGATACATTATATCTAGTAATGTGTGGAATAAAGAGATTTGCAAGCTCTCTATTGATTCTAAATGAACCTGTGACAATCTTAATAGCCTCTGAAAATCCCTCTGGATCAGCATTTCTAAGAAATTCGCTAAATAGTGGTAGTGAATCATGACCCATCAGGGTAAATGCAGTTTTTAACACCTCTGTTTTAAGTTTTATATTCTCATCCTTCATAAGGGCTCTAAAATCTATACCTGGATGGAGTATCCCTATCTTTCCAAGGATAACAAGGATGTTCCTCTTTAGGTACCAGGGGTTGTCTTTATTCATTAGCTCCTCTACAAGTCCTGGAACCGAGTTCTCCCCGATAGCTACAAGGATTTCAATAGCGTCGTGTCTTACAGATTGATTTTCACTCTCCTTCAAAACAGAGATTACCTCATCTACCATATGATCGCCAAATTCCTTAATAATGTAGGTTATATGTCTTCTTTGTTCTTTTTGTTCCTTTTTAAATGCATCTTTTAGTATATTAACAAGGTCAGTCTGACACAAAGAGGAGATTGCATCTCTGTACATATCTAATAAATCTGCCTCCTTAAAGGCAACCTTCAGGGTCTTTAGCAATCTTTCGGCAAGCTCCCACTCTGATGCCTCTATCAATCTTGCAAGAGTGATGAGGAATACTGGACCACGCTCTAACAACTTTTCTCGCGTAGGTGTTTTAATTAAGGAGTTAAGATAGGTATCCGGATCCTCCTTTAACCTCTCTGCAATCTTTTCTGTGTATAGATAATTTTGAAAATATCTTGGAAGTTCTTCATATTTTAGAAAGCGTCTTTCGTATAACCCCTTAAGA
>CAYSBA010000040.1:0-8418 GCA_964429075.1 uncultured bacterium | reverse complement strand
CTATTTTATTGTCTTTTTTAAGTATTATATCACTGTTCCAGCCCGGGGCATTAAGATCTTCAACTGTATAGATCTGCCATTTATGGGTTGTTCCTTTAGCAAGGTAAAAGGTTGAACTTGTTATCTGAAAGTCAATAAAACTGACATACATTGTGCCAGAATCGTCTATTGCCACACCAATTTTGACAGAATGGCTACCACCTGCATGTTTAATAATATCTCTTTTGTAGACTCCATTATCAAAGTATAGATGGATTAAACGATTCTTATGATCATAGTAAAAGAAATGTGCCATACCAGATTTGTCCAGAAGTATCCTTGATGCCATACCAACATCCTTGCCCCAATCGATAACCTTTATTTTCCAGCCTATCTCAGGGTTGCCTCTGGCATACTTAAGCCTCTGCTTACCCTGATCCCCATAGATTACGTGTATTGTACCATTTTTGTCCATTAAGGCATCTATATACATTCCGACTGCCCCCTGGTCGTCTATTGTGACCTTTTTGAAGTCTCCCTTTTTCCCGTAGAACAACTCAAGATAGCCATAATGTCCGTTACAGTAAAAGAGATAGACTGTATCATCTTTACCAATAACAATAGAGGGATACCATCCAACATAGCCTTTTTTAATATCGGGACTATCAACAAGCCTGTCTTCACCTGACAGGGGTACTAACTTGACAGAACTAATCTTTGTGCAAGCAAAGAGACTAAAACAAAAATATAGTAAAATAAAAAATCTAAAAAAAACTTCGTTCATAGTGACTTACCAATTTGTTCAGGAACTATATACAATGAAAAACAGAATATATAAAGTCTGGTAAATATAGATTTCATTTGTCATAATTGGGACAATATGAAATCCTACCTTGACACATTTTATAAATTCAATTATAGATGCAACAATTTTTAAACGGCGTTGTGTTATGAGCTCAGAGTTTCTTGTTGCATTTACATTTATAGTCGCAGCACCTATATTTGTTGGAATCACTCTTTTGATTGGTGCCCTTCTCAGACCCCGTGCACATAACACAGTAGGGAAAGCAACAACCTATGAATGTGGTGAAATCCCTTATGGTAGTGGCTGGTTCCAATATAACCCGAGATATTATATTTTTGCTGTAATATTTTTGATCTTTGATGTAGAGCTTGCCCTCATTTTCCCTGTTGCTGCAGTTTACAGGGGATTTTTAAGAAGGGGTCATGGGCCTGTTGCATTTTTTGAAATTATGCTTTTTGTGGCAATCCTTTTTGCCGCTCTTATTTATTGCTGGAAAAAGGGAGATCTTAAGTGGATAAAGGATCCGAAGACATTAAACTAAACTTAAGGGTTGAATCTACTGGTGACGGTGGAATAGTCGTTACCGATACCGTGACAATGCATCAGTTTTTAAAAGAGTTATTCGAACATGGTGGGAATGATGTGGTAAACTGGCTTCGTAAATCCTCTTTATGGTATCTGCTCTTTGGTCTTGCATGTTGTGCCATTGAGATGATGCAGACAGGTGGTCCAAGAACAGATCTTGATAGATTTGGTATGGTCTTTAGAGCAACTCCTAGACAGGCAGATCTGTTAATTGTTTCCGGGACCCTCACCTATAAAATGGCAGAAAGAGCACTTCTCTTATACGAACAGATGACCGAGCCAAAATACTGTCTTGCAATGGGAAGCTGTGCAACCTCTGGCGGTCTTTTTCAGAGGAGCTATTCTGTGGTAAAGGGTGTTGATTTGATATTACCTGTTGATGTCTATGTGCCGGGATGCCCTCCAAGGCCTGAGGCATTGTTGTGGGGTATGATGAAAATACAGGAACTCATGATGAAAGAAGACTGGTTAAAGCGTATTGATGAACCAAGAGAGGCAAAGATAAAGGATGCAAGATTTGTTGACAAGGCTTAAGGATATCTCAAAAAATTTTTTTGAAAAGACCCTTGATGTCTCAAAGGAACCGTGTCTGGTGATCTCAAAGGATGGTCTTTTTGATGTTGTAAAAGGACTAAAAGAAGACAGAGATATTGAGGCAGTACTGGATTGTATTTCAGGCATTGATAGGCCTGATCAAAAGGTAATTGAGATTGTTTATCACTTCTGGTCCTACAGGAATAAGACATTATTCAGCCTGCTTGTTGCATTGGATAGAGATAAACCTGTAGTAAGGTCTATAAGTTCACTTTTCGAATCTGCATCATGGTTTGAGAGAGAAACCAAAGAGCTTTTTGGAGTAGAATTTGAAGGCCTCGATGTTACAGATCATCTACTACTACCAGATGACTGGGAGGGATTTCCGATGAGAAAGGACTATCAGTTTCCGACATCCTATCACAATATAACTGCCTTCAGGCCAAATCTACTCGAGAGAGGTGCCGTTTTTGCAAAAGATAAATATGGTATAGAGGAAAAGGATTGATAGAATTTGTAGATAAAAAGAGCAACAAAATTATTCTTAATATGGGGCCACACCATCCCTCCACACATGGTGTACTGCGTTTTGTGCTCGAGACAGATGGTGAGTTAATACTTGGATGCAGAGCGGTTGTTGGATATCTTCATAGATCTATTGAAAAGTGTGCAGAAGATGTGACCTACAATGGCTTTATGCCCTATACAGATAGGGTTGATTATCTATCTGCGATGCTTGCCAATCATGGATATGCAATGGCTGTTGAAAAATTACTCGGTATTGAGGTCCCAAAAAGGGCAGAGTATCTACGGGTTATTGCTGATGAGCTCAACAGAATTATAAGCCACCTTCTGATGCTTGGTGTTATGGCAATGGATATTGGAGCAGTCACTCCATTTGTCCTTGGTTTAAAAGAGAGGGAAAAGGTAAATGATTTGATGGAGTGGTTGTGTGGACAACGTCTCACATATAATTATATGAGGATTGGTGGAGTTGCAAGGGATATCCCAGATGGGTGGAAGGATGCCTGCTTGAAATTTCTGGACTCTTTTGAACCCTTTATAGATGAGTTTAACGATCTTATTACATATAATAAAATTTATATTGAAAGGCTCAAAGATGTGGTCGTAATAACTGATAAGGAGGCACTGGATTTTGGTCTTGTGGGGCCAAACTTAAGAGCAAGTGGAGTAGACTGGGATTTGAGGAGAGACATGCCCTATTCAATATATCCAGAGTTAGATTTTAATGTGGTTGTCGGCAAGGGAGAAATGGGCACAGTAGGGGATAGTTTTGATCGTTTTGTTGTAAGAATTGGCGAGATGAGAGAGTCTGTAAAGATGATCAGACAGTGCCTTCAGAACCTGCCAGATGGGCCGATTATGGCAAAATTGCCAAGAAAATTAAAGGTAGATGGGATGACCTACACCGCAGTTGAGAGTTCAAGGGGTGAACTTGGTTATTTTGTTGTTGGGGATGGCAGTGAAACGCCATTCAGGGTGAAAATAAGAACAGGATCATTTTCTGCAATGCACGCAATAGAGAAAAAGGCAAAAGGTATTCTGATTGCAGATATGATTACCCTTATTGCAAGCATGGATGTTGTTGCACCGGAGGTAGATAGATAATGCAATTCCCAGAAGGTATAATAGAGCTGCTTCAAATTTCAAAAGATAATAACATCCTGATGCTTATAGTTGCGTTGCTTTATGCATTTTTGGTGCTCTTTATCTTTACTGCTCCATTCGCAGGAATTGTGAGTTATGTTGAGCGCAGGATAGCGGGTAGAATGCAAGCAAGGATCGGTCCAAACCGGGTCGGTCCACAGGGAATACTGCAATGGATTGCAGACGGCATTAAGGTAATCTTAAAAGAGGATTTTATCCCGCCTGCTGGAGATTCACTTTTGTTCCATATTGGACCCTATCTTGTGTTTACCGGTATGTTTGCAACCTTTGCAGTCATACCTTTTGGGAGTCATGTGGTTGGGATAGATTTTGATGTTGCCATCGTGTATCTTGTTGCTGTATCATCTCTTGTCGTTATAGGAATAATCCTGAGTGGGTGGTCATCAAACAATAAATGGTCGGTTCTTGGTGGGTTGAGGTCTGCAGCACAGATAATTGCCTATGAAATTCCGAGTGGTATTGCGCTAACAACAATAGTCCTTTTGTCGGGAACACTTAGCATTCAAAAGATAATAATGCTTCAGGGTCCATGGCCCTGGCAATGGAATGTTTTTGGAAACCCTGCAGGCACGATAGCTTTTTTTATCTTCTTTATATCATCACTTGCAGAATCAAACAGGACACCTTTTGATCTTCCAGAGGCAGAGAGTGAACTCGTATCAGGATACAATACCGAGTATTCCGGTTTTAGATTTGCAGTTTTCTTTCTTTCAGAATGGGCAAATCTTTATGTTATATCTGCAATTGCAACAGCTGTATTTCTGGGAGGCTGGCAGGTACCTTTGATCGATCAAAGCAGCAAATTTTATCCGATATTGTCAATAGTTATCTTTATGTTAAAGGCGTTTATACTCGTTTTCGTTATCATCTGGTTGAGATGGACACTTCCAAGATTGAGGATAGATCAGATGATGGAGATGTGCTGGAAGTATCTTGTACCGATAGGATTTCTAGCCCTTTTTATAGCCGGATTATGGTTGTTTTTCTTTAGGCCAACAGAACCAATCTTTGGTGTTTTAACATTTTTGAGTTTTGTTTTTGCCTTTGTTCTGATGCTTAAGAGGGCAATTGGTTACGTAAAAGGTGCAAAAGAAACTATTACTTTAAAACAGATATGGTAACTACTGCAAAACAAAATAAAAACACTTACTTAACAAACATAAAAGATACATTTGTCAGTATCTTCAAAGGCATGAGTGTAACATTATCATACCTCTTTAGGAGGCCGTATACAATCCAGTATCCAGACAGGATAGAAAAAGATATAAGAGACTATATACCGGAGGGTTCTCGTGGTCTTTTAGAGGTTGATATTGACATTTGTACCGGTTGCAAGGCCTGCATGAGGGCATGTCCACTCGGAGTGATAAATATTGTTGTTGAAAAGTGGGGCGATGAAAAGAAAGACAGATACATCCTGTTATTTGATATAGATAACTCCAAATGTATGTTTTGCGGATTGTGTAGCGAACCCTGTCCAACTGGAGCTATAATGCATACAAAAGAATTTCAATATGCAGTTACAGATCAGGATAAGCTTGTGTTTCAATTTATTAAATATGGTGAGCCAAAAAAGGTCTATAAACCAAAAAAGGGCGTAGACCCTGAGAGAAAGCCATTAGGTTCAATATTGAGAGAACATTTCCTAACAGATTATAGTCCACAATTAGCATCTATAAATATGGTATATCCTCACAGAAGAGGACACCTGCAGACAGACAAAAGTGGATGGCCTTCATTTTCTGATCCTGCAACATGCCCCGAAGAGCTAATCGCAAAGAAAGAGGTGCGCAAAGAAAAGTCCTTAATCCAGAAACCAAGAGAAGATAGCTCAAAAATTAAGGAACTTAGTATTGAAGATTTTAAGGAGATGTTAAAGAGTAAACTTGCAGGTACAGATTGTGGTGCCTGCGGTTATGATGATTGTGAAGGATATGCAAAGGCCCTTACTACTGGTGAGGAGAAGGATCTTACATTATGTGAACCTGGTGGCGATGAAACTAAAATCAGTATCGAATCGCTGATTAAGGCACGTTTTGCCGGCGATAATGTTTCTGAAACTAAACAGAAAAAAACAGAGGTGGCAGAAGAGGTTGCTGGCGATGAAGATCGGTTTATGGGAGTTGGACCTGATGGCAGGGTGAGTAAAGACACGGATTTTCTATTTTCTATTCATCCAACGGAGTTATAAGTGGGTGAGATATTTGCCATAATACTTGGAGTCTTTACAGTTGTTGGTTGTCTTCTTGTGTGTTTTAGCAAGAACCTGA
Source organism: uncultured bacterium (assembly GCA_964429075.1). Lineage (GTDB taxonomy): Bacteria > CAYSBA01 > CAYSBA01 > CAYSBA01 > CAYSBA01 > CAYSBA01. The sequence continues at coordinate 2,556 of CAYSBA010000040.1, read as the reverse complement.
TGCATTCGCTTGTTGGACTGTTTGTAACCCTTGCATCCTTTGCAGGATTCTACCTCTATCTTGATGCACCCTTTGTAGCAATGATTCAACTTCTTATATATGTGGGTGGGATCTGTGTCCTTTTTCTTTTTGGTATCATGTTAACCCAGAAGATAGGGCAGGGAAGGGGTTCAAATCCACTGTCTGGTACAAAAAAGAGAGTTTTAATATTTCTTGCTGCTTTTGTGCTTTTAGCAATATCTATTTTTAATACGTACAACTCTATTAACCATACAGGTGGCAAAAAAATAGTTCTTTCCGATATAGGTAATCTTTTACTTGGCAAGTATCTTTTCCCATTTGAGGCTGTAAGTATTCTTCTGGTAGCAGCACTGATAGGTGCAGTTGTTCTAATTAAAAAGGAGATTGAGAAGTGATTTTTAGCAGTGGGACATATTTCGGGCTGGTTGCATCCTTTGTATTTACAAGTGGTATCTTATGTATTCTTATAAGAAAGAATTTAATAGGTCTGCTTCTCGGCATAGAGCTTATGTTAAATGCAGCAAATCTAAATCTGATATCCTTTTCTAAATATGGGAAACTTGGTGCAGAAGGACAGACTGTGGCACTCTTTGTTATATTGATTGCTGCAGCAGAGGCTGTTGTTGCCATTGCACTTGTCATGGCATACTATCTTTATCATCATAAGATAGATGCAGATGAGATGAAACTGTTGAAAGGTTGAGGGCATGGAGGTTACATACACAAACTACATCTGGTTGATTCCACTTTTTCCGCTTCTTGGCAGTATCTACAATGCCCTGTTTGGGACATGGAAGCATAATAGATATGGCGAAAAGATCGTATATATCCCTGCAGTCTTAATGCCTTTTCTGTCATTCATTGTAACATGCTATTTCTTTTTTAAGCTCCTTTCTCTCGATTCAGAGTCAAGAATACTAATAGATAGGGTTTTCCCATGGCTTGTATCAGGAGACCTTAAGACATATTTCTCACTATTGTTAGATCCTCTATCATGCACAATGACACTTGTTGTCACCGGTGTTGGTTCATTGATTCATCTCTATTCCATAGGTTATATGCATGGTGATAGATCTTTTGGCCGTTATTTTACATATTTAAATCTTTTTATGTTCTCTATGCTTATTCTTGTCCTTGGTGATAATCTTTTGCTTATGTTTGTTGGATGGGAAGGAGTAGGGCTCTGTTCATATCTGTTAATAGGATTTTGGTTTGAGGATATCCAGAAGGCAAAGGCAGGTATGAAGGCCTTTGTCGTAAATAGAATAGGTGATCTTGGATTTATCATTGGGATTATGCTGATATTCTGGGCCCTTGGTGGGGATTGGCGTGGAGGAGGATATGCCTTTACATCCAGAGATCTGTTCAGCTTAAATTTTATTGATTTGAGAGATCATGCTGCAATACTCGCCCAAAAGAGTCTATTTGGTATACCTGTTGTGACACTCATCTGTATATTTTTATTTGTAGGTGCAACCGGAAAATCTGCACAGATACCACTTTATGTTTGGTTACCTGATGCAATGGCCGGTCCAACACCAGTTAGCGCTTTAATTCATGCGGCAACCATGGTTACAGCAGGTGTATACATGGTGGCAAGATTGAGTTATCTATACGTTCTATCATCAACTGCAATGGGAGTTGTAGCAACAGTTGGAGCACTAACTGCCCTGTTTGCTGCTACAATCGGTATTGCACAGAACGACATTAAAAAGGTCCTTGCCTACTCTACAGTTAGCCAGCTTGGTTACATGTTCCTGGGAGTAGGGGTGGGTGCATTTGCGGCTGGAATTTTTCATCTTGTTACTCATGCCTTTTTTAAGGCATGTCTCTTTTTGGGCTCCGGCAGTGTGATACATGCAATGAGTGGTGAACAGGATATGAGAAAGATGGGTGGACTGAAGGATAAAATTCCATGGACATATAAGACCTTTTTAATAGCCACGCTGGCAATATCTGGTATCCCACCACTTTCGGGTTTTGTCAGTAAAGACGAGATCCTGTTCCAGTCTTTTGTTTCACCACGAGGAGGGTTGATCTTATGGTTACTTGGCACTGTTGCTGCCCTTTTTACAGCCTTTTACATGTTTAGACTTGTTTTTATGACCTTTTTTAATGAATTTAGAGGTGGAGATGAGCTTAAGCATCATGTCCACGAATCACCATGGACAATGGTTATACCATTGGTTGTTCTGGCGATTCTCTCATTTGTTGGTGGGGCACTTGGATGGCCTGAGGCCCTTGGTGGCTCAAACATTTTTGAAAGGTGGCTTGAGCCATCTATTGCCAGGATACCAGAGGCCTCAGCTGAACACTATTCAGCGATCTTAGAATACGGACTCATGGCCCTGAGTGTTGTGGTTGGTATAATCGGTATCGCTGTTGCCTACTATCTCTACATTTTAAGACGTGATCTGCCAGAGAAGATTGCAACTCGTTTCAAACAAATATACAAACTTGTTTACAATAAATACTATGTAGATGAGATATATTATGCAATATTTGTAAAGGGTGTATTAACAATAAGGACAATAT
>CAYSBA010000039.1:0-8576 GCA_964429075.1 uncultured bacterium | reverse complement strand
GATTTTTAATGAATGTACAGGAGCTTGCTACTGCTGTACAGTACAACATCCCTGCTGTATTTCTTGTATGGGTAGATGGTTCCTATGGTCTTATAAAGTGGAAACAACTTTCAGCCTACAATAGATCAGTCTATAACGATTTTAAGAACCCGGATTTTTCAAGGCTTGCGGAGTCCTTTGGTTGCAAGGGGCTAAAAGTAGAATCTGCTGAAGAGTTTGAACCTACAATTAGAGAGGCATTAAATTCAGATACCCCTGTGGTGGTTGAAGTCAAGGTGGACTATTCAGAAAATTTAAAATTAAGCAGTATGAATCTTATGGAATAATTTTATGGAGAGGCTTATGAAGTTACTGAAAAGTATTGATCCTTCCACAGAAGAGGTCTTTGCAGAGTATGAGGAATTTGATAATTCTAAGATAGATTCATATATCGAAAGATCAGAAAGGGCCTTTAGAGACTGGCGGAAAAGGAGCTTCAACGAGAGGTCATCTTTATTACTTAAGGCAAGAGATGTACTTCTTGAGCATAAAGATCGTTATGCCCTTCTTATGACCAAAGAGATGGGTAAACCGATAACCCAGGCAGTGGCAGAGATAGAAAAGTGTGCATGGGTATGTGAATTTTATGCAGAAAAAGCAGAAGAGTTCCTTAAGGATAGAATGGTCAGGACAGATGCTTCAGAGAGCATGGTTGTTTACGATCCAATCGGACCTGTTTTAGCAGTGATGCCATGGAACTTCCCCTTTTGGCAGGTTTTTCGTTTTGCAGCACCTGCCCTTATGGCCGGGAATACAGGTATATTAAAACATGCATCAAATGTGACAGGTTGTGCCCTTGCTATTGAAGAGGTATTTAGACTTGCAGGATTACCAGAAGGTTGTTTTTCTACCCTAATTATAGATGCAGGCAAGGTTGAAAAAGTGATATGTGACAGCAGGATAAAGGCGGCAACCCTTACAGGTAGTGAAAAGGCAGGAGCGAGTGTTGCATCAATTGCAGGGTCTCAGATAAAAAAGACTGTTATGGAGCTTGGTGGGAGTGATGCCTTCATTGTCCTTGATGATGCAGATCTCGATAGGGCAGCGAAGATAGCGGCTTTAGCAAGGACAATAAATTCTGGTCAGAGCTGTATTGCTGCAAAACGTTTTATTGTGACTGAAGAGGTATACGATCTATTTCTTGAAAAATTTATTAAGGAGCTGTCAGCGTTGGTAGTTGGAGATCCGAGAGAACAACAGACTCAAGTAGGGCCATTGGCAAGGGCTGATCTTAGGGAAGAATTATCAGCACAGGTCACAGATAGTCTGCATAGAGGTGCAAAAAGACTGATGTCAACAAAATTATCAATGGAAAAAGGATATTATTTCCCTGTCACTCTTGTAGAAGACCATACAAGAGAAACAAGGGTCTTTACAGAAGAGACTTTTGGTCCTGTGGCTGCCATCTGTAAGGTAAAGGATGTGAATGAGGCGCTGGATGTTGCAAACTCCTCAAGGTATGGTCTTGGATGCTCTATCTGGACAAAGGATTTAGAAAAGGCAGTGGATCTGGCGAGGAATATTGAGGCAGGATCGGTATTTATAAATGGACTTGTAAAATCCGATCCGCGACTGCCTTTTGGTGGTGTTAAGATGTCTGGTTATGGCAGGGAACTCTCACAGGAGGGAATAAGGGAGTTTGTAAACATAAAGACTCTGTGGATTGCATAAGGCTTGACATCTCAAGGTCTTGTGACTTACATTCATTTAAATTTATTAGGGAGAGACATAGATGTCAGATGTAAAGATCTATAGCAAACCAAACTGTCCATACTGTAAGGCTGCGATACTGCTTCTCAGCCATTGCGGGATTGAGGATATTGAGAGATTAGATGTATCAAAAGATAAAGATACTTTTGAAAGAATGAAAGAGGAATCTGGAGGAAGGACTACAGTTCCACAAATATTTATAAAGGGCAGGCACATAGGAGGTTTTGATGATCTGAAGAAGATGATAGACTCCGGTAAGCTTGGTGAGCTTTTGGATGTCAAAAAACCTGATACAGATGTATCTGTGGAAAGGGTATTGATTGTAGGGTCAGGGCCGGCCGGCTTGACTGCAGCTATTTACGCATCGAGAGCAATGCTAAATCCCCTTGTGATTGATGGTCTTGAGCCCGGGGGGCAGCTTACAACCACAAGTGAGGTGGAAAATTATCCAGGTTTTGAGGAGGGGATAGATGGACCTGTTTTGATGGACCGTATGAGGAAACAGGCGAGGAGATTTGGTGCAAGATTTAAGTCTTCGATGGTGCAGAAGGTTGAATTTGACAGGGATAGCAGACTGAAGATAGTGGAGCTCTCAAATAAGGATATAATTATTTGCAGGGTTTTAATAATCGCAACTGGTGCCAGTGCTAAGTATCTTGGTATTGAGTCTGAAGCTAAATACAAGGGCAAAGGCGTGAGTGCCTGCGCAACATGCGATGGATTTTTCTTTAGAGACCAGAAGGTTGCAGTTGTGGGTGGGGGTGATACGGCTGCAGAGGAAGCACTATTTTTGACACGTTTTGCATCAAAGGTAGTTTTGATTCATAGAAGGGATGAACTCAGGGCGAGTCAAATAATGCAGACCCGTCTCAAAGAGAATCCAAAGATAGAGTTTCGGTTGAATAAGGTTGTAGAAGAGGTGCTTGGTGATGGGATGAAGGTAACAGGTGCAAAACTGAAAGATACAAAGACAGGTGAGATCACGGAAGAAAATTTTGATGGGATCTTTATCGCAATTGGTCATAAGCCCAACACCGAGCCCTTTGCTGATATCCTGCCTCTTGATGAAAGGGGATATATAAAGACAGAAGACGGTAGGGTAAAGACCAATCTTGAAGGTGTATATGCATGTGGTGATGTCTGTGATCCAGATTACAGGCAGGCAGTAACTGCTGCAGGGATGGGCTGTATGGCTGCAATTGAGGCAGAGAGATATCTGGCAAGCCTGAAAAAATAGGGTAGGTAAAAAGTTATGTTTGATGGTCTTGGTGAGAGACTGAACAGAACCTTTAGAAAACTGCGTGGTGTTGGTAAACTTACACCATCAAATATCGAAAAAGCAGTAAACGATGTAAAACTAAACCTACTCGAATCTGATGTTAACTACCATGTGGTAATGGATTTTGTTTCAAGGGTAAAAGAAAAGGCCCTTGGGACAGAGGTTATTGAGAGTGTAACGCCTTATCAAAAGTTTGTTAAGATAGTTTATGATGAGCTTGTATATTTTTTGGGGGATTCTGCTCCACAACTGAATATAAAGAGAAAGCCTCCTGTTGTAATATTGCTTTTTGGTCTTCAGGGTAGTGGTAAGACCACAACTGCAGCCAAGCTTGCAAAGCTTCTGAAGGAGGATTACAAGAGACTTACCTATCTTGTGCCTGCAGACATCTATAGGCCTGCTGCAATCGATCAGCTTAACAGACTTGCCGAACAGGCAGGTGTTTCAGTCCATCCGGTAAAGCCAGATCAACTACCTGAACAGATCTGCAAAGAAGCCTTAGAGGAGGCAAGCACATGGGGATATGATACCCTAATTGTTGATACGGCTGGTAGATTACAGATAGATGAGGAGTTGATGCAGGAACTTGAGATACTTCAGGCTGTTACAGATCCTGCTGAAAAGCTACTTGTTGTTGATGCAATGACCGGCCAGAACGCAGTAAATGTTGCCAGAGAATTTCACGGACGACTCGGTATCACAGGTGTAATTTTAACAAAGACAGATGGAGATGCAAGAGGTGGAGCTGCTCTATCAATCAAATCTGTGGTGGGTGCCCCAATAAAGTTCTGCACAACCGGTGAGAAACTCGATCAGATAGAGGTCTTCAGGGCAGATCGTATTGCCTCGAGGATACTGAACATGGGTGACATCGTAACTCTGGTAGAAAAGGCGCAGAAGGTTGTGGATACAGATCGGGCGAGAAAGATGCAAAAAAGGGTATTTTCCAAGGATTATTCCCTTGAAGACTTCAGAGAACAGATAAAGATGATAAAGAAGATGGGATCCCTGCAGGAACTTATGAAGCTCATTCCTGGTATGTCTTTGAAGATGAAACAGCTGGAAAAACTTGCACCGCCAGACGAAGAATTGAAAAAGATTGAAGCAATAATAAACTCCATGACACCCCTTGAGAGGAGAAAGATAGAAATACTAAATGCAAGCAGAAAAAGAAGGATAGCAAAAGGAAGCGGAACGACTGTTCAGGATGTTAACAATCTGATAAGACAATTTAAAGAGATGAAAAAGATGTTAAAACGCTTTAAATCACTTGGTGGATCAGGTCTGATGTCTATTTTGCGAGGACTTTGATGATCTTTTCCAAAAGTTGGCACCTATTGCAAAGATTGTAAGGATTAATCCGTATTCACCAATCCAGTCACCAAGATAGGTATAAAGAGTTACTTTTTTTCTTATTTTAAAATCGTCATTAACAAGTATAAGGGTGCTAAAGATTTTAGAGCGTTTTAGGATGTTACCTTTTTCATCTATGTAGGCAGATACACCTGTGTTTGCTGCCCTTATTATTGATAACCCATTTTCCACTGCGCGGAACTGATAAAAGGCAAGGTGCTGATATGGTGCAGAAGAGATACCATACCAGGCATCATTAGTAATGTTTATCATAAGATCTGCTCCTCTTTTTGTGAACTGTCTTGATATCTCAGGGAATATCCCCTCATAGCATATAAGGATACCAGATCTGATATTACCTATTTTAATAGGATGAATATCTCTGCCAGGGGTCATATCCATCATCCCCGGCACAATCTTGTTTACAGGGAGTAACCACCTAAGAGGCACATACTCTCCAAATGGTACAAGGTGGCTCTTATGATACCATCCCGTTATCTCTCCATCCCTGTTTATTGAAATACTACTGTTATATATCCTGTAGATTTTATCCCTTTTTTCAGTACCAATGACTCCTAACACCTGCCAGTCAACACGGTCAGCTAATAGGCTCAGCCTCTTGGTGTAGAGTGGAATCTGTTGGGGGACTGATGCCTCTGGCCAGACTGCAAGATCAACCTCTTTTGATGAGGCCTCATCGAGTAATCTTAAATAGCGCTTTAATATCTGATTTGAATAGAGTCTCCATTTATTCTTGATTCCCTGCTCCACATTTCCTTGTAGGATCGCTACCTTAAGATTGGTAACATTTTTTTCAGGGAGGATATTCCACATAAAGATAGATAATATAACTATAGAAATGGACAACCCCGCACCTAAAAAAGCGAATTTTTTATGCTTTTTTGTCAGGATATCTATGATAGATGTAGAAAAAAGTATATAGATAAATGTAATAAGATAGACGCCTCCCATTGAGGCTACTACCCTTATATAAAAAGTCCTGTAACCTGAGTAACCAATCTGTCCCCAGGGGAAGCCTGTAAAGAGGTAGTTTCGTAAAAACTCAAGACCTACAAAGACAAAGGCTATAACAAGATTGCCTGATAAGGGGAGATTGATCTCTATCTTTCTCCATAACCAGAAGGAGCTGCTCCAGAAGAGCGTGCAATAAAGACAGAGAAGTAGATATGCAAAGAGTGACAGTGCTATGTTTACATGGCCAAACACAACGATTGCTATATTTATCCAGTATAGAACCACCATATAATAGGATATGGATGCAACAAAGGCGCTCCAGAAGACCTCTTTTGGATTTTTATTCTTTGTTAATGCATAAAGCAGACATATACCGGCAACGGGGAAAAGGCTAAAAAAAATAGAGTCATTGATGGGTGTCTCTGAGATATAAGGTATGACCAGGGGCAACCCAAAAGAACATAAAACTCCAGATATAACTGAAAGAAAATAATAAGGTAGTCTTTTCATTTAAACATGTTAATACTTCAAAAAATTGTGTAGTGCAAGGAAAAATAGGATTAATTAATCTTTATTCTCTTTGATTGGCGTACTGATGCGATAATCCTCAAGCAACCAGTTCCCGAGATCTATCTCCCTGCACCTTTTACTACAAAAGGGAAAATCTTTATTCTCCCTTTTGACCTCTTTTTTACATACAGGGCAGCGAAGTAGTCTCTTTTTTTTGTTACCTTTTTTTTCCATCTTCCTTTTGTGTAATCAACATTTTTGCAACAACAGAGATAGCAATACTCCCTGGCTCTTTACCTATACCTTCAATCCCGCATGGACAGTCTATTTTTGCTATGTTTGCATCATCAAATCCATGTGTTTTCAAAAAGTTATGAAGGTGCTTTGCCTTTCTTTTACTTCCAACTACTCCGATAAATTTTGGTCGTTGTGGGAGGATTCTTTTGCAGAGAGAAAAATCAATTTCATGACAGCGAGTTACCACAACACAAAAATCGTTTTGTTCGGGTAGTATGATATCGCCTTTAAAATTTTCATCAGCCAGATAAAAACTAAAGAGAGGATCATTAATATCGAGTTGATTACCAATATCTTTTCTATCGTCTATCAAAACAACTGAAAATCTCTCAGTCAAAAGGGCAGCCTTTGCGATCGCAACCCCTACAGGCCCTGCACCATATATTATTAATCTTTTTTCTGGCCGTATCAACTCAAACAGACACCGTACCTTCCCCCCACAGAAGCTCTTTATGCTATCTTCAGTGAGTTGATACTCCTTTTCAACAAAAAGGGGACCTCTGTTTTCTATAATCTCTAAAGCATCTGTGATTACCATCGCCTCCAGGGGACCACCGCCTATGGTAAATTCTCTTTTTCTGTCAGGATAAACGATCATACCTGTACCACTCTCTCTGGGGGTTGAACCCTTTGTGTCTATGATCTTAACTATGACAAATGTCCTTCGTTCCTTTATAAGATTGGCTATCCTTTGGTAAAAAGAGTAATTCATATGTAATAGATAGGAAGATTCGATCTAATAATCAAGTCCTCTTGCTGCAGGAATACCTCTGTAAAAGGGGTGTTTTATCTCTCTCATCTCAGTAACGAGATCTGCTATCTTTTCAAAAAGAGGAGGGGCATCTCTTCCTGTTAGTACCACATGGACTCCCTCTTTTCTCTTTTCCAAAACTGAAATGACATCCTGTTGATCGAGGAGTCCAAGGTGCACGGTATTGTTTATCTCATCGAGTATTACAAGGTGATAATTGCCCTCAGTAAGGACCTTTTCGGCAAGCAAAAGTGCTTTGTGGGCAGCCTCTTTGTGTTCCTGTTCGGTAGCCACATCACCCTTGATACCGTAGAAACCAGCACCACATACATCGATTTCAAGCAGATCTCCAAGAAGTTTCTTTGCACGATTCTCACCATATTTTGTGGTACTTTTCATAAATTGTATGATCCTTACCCTGTATCCCCAGCCAATAGATCTTAAGGCCATTCCAAGGGCAGCAGAGGTCTTGCCTTTGCCATGACCGGTAAAAAGATATATCAGACCTTTTTTATTTGGCATCTTTTAACTGTTAATTAATGTAACTACAAAGGCAGTAACTATTAGATTTGAAACAGCAATAGGAAACAGGTACTTCCAACATAGTCTCAAAATCTGGTCGAAGCGAAATCTTGGAAGGGTCCATCTTATAAGGAGTTGAAATGCGGAAAAGAAGATAACCTTGAAAATAAATGAGAGGATCTGAAGGATGATAACGAGCCAGTGAGGTAGAATAAAGATGGTGTTGCCAAAATGAAAACCATCGTTATACAGAAAGGGGATATTATATGCACCAAAAAAGAGTGTTGTAATTAACATAGAGATTATTACAATCTCAGCAAATTCTCCAATAAAGAACATACCCCATCTGATCCCTGAATACTCGATGAAGTATCCGATTATCTCTGATTCACCCTCAGGAAGATCAAAAGGTGTACGCTTGTTTTCTGCAATTGCTGCTGTTAAAAAGAGTATAAAACCGACTGGCTGAATCAAAACACCCCACCTTGGAATAAAACCCAATATCATGTGTTGCTGGTACTGTGCCATCTCAACAGGGTTTAGTGTACCCATACAAAGGATTATACCGATTACAGAGAGGCCCATTACAAGCTCATAGGAGAGCATTTGAGAGGCTGCCCTTAAAGAACCGAGGATCGCAAATTTGTTGTTTGAGCCATAGCCGGCAAGGACTGCACCATAGACGGTCATAGAGGCCATTGCAAGAACAAAGAGGATGCCAATGTCTATGTTTGATATGTAAAAATCACCAGAAGCAAAGGGGAAGGCAGATATCATTGCCAGTACTGGTACCATCATAAAAAAAGGTGCAAGGGTGTGAATAAATGAATTGCCCTCTTCTGGTACAAAATCCTCTTTTGTAATTAGCTTAATCGCATCTGCTATCGGATGAAAGAGACCTCCAAGGGTAAATCCTAAAATCTCCGCCCTGTTTGGACCTATTCTGTCCTGCATCCATGCGCTTTGTTTCCTTTCTGCAAGTGTAAGGAGTGTAGTAAGCGCCATCACAAAAGTGAAGGCAAGGATTACCTTCAAGATTATTATCAGTATCCACATAGTAGCAAAGTCTATGCTATAAAACTTTTAACTTGTCAATACAATACCCATTTTGTCTTAATACATTATTACTATAAATTATTA
>CAYSBA010000038.1:0-8666 GCA_964429075.1 uncultured bacterium | reverse complement strand
ACAAGGATGGCACTTATCTCAATGCTTCTCGATGGAGAAATCTAAATGAAAACCGATGTTTTGATCATAGGTGCAGGTATAGTTGGAAGCTCTGTCGCATGGCATCTTGCACAAAAAGGTGTTCAGAGTATTGTTGTTATCGATCCTGATCTTTCTGGTGAATTCAGCTCATCTGAAAGAAATGCAGGAGGCTTCAGGGATCTCTGGCTAACAGATGTTAATATAGATCTTTGTAGAATTTCAATAGATTTCTATACAACAATTAGAGATAAGATAGGTCTAAGACAAAAGGGTTATCTGTGGTTATATAACAAAAAAGACCTTGATTTATTATGGGAAAGATACAGTCTCTACAGAGATAAAAAACTTCCTCTTGATAGACTCGACCATGACCAGATAAAACATATAATACCTGAGCTTGATAAAATTGATGACAAAATAGGTGCCATTTATTCAAAACGCTCAGGGATTATGAATCCCAATCTTCTAAAAAATTTCTACAGAGATGAGGCCAAAAAAAGGGGGGTAATCTTTCTGGGCAGGAGCTATGCTGTTGGTATAGAAAAGAATGTATGCACGATAAGACAACATCGTCTTTTGTTCAGTGATGATATTGAGGCACTTTTAACAAAAAGATCAATAAAGACCTCATACACGGAAAAAAAGATAAGGTTTGATATGCTTGTAAACTGTGCTGGTGCATGGTCGCCAGAGGTAGCAAAACTCTATGGATGGTATGACCATCCAGCCCATCCTGAAAGAAGACAGATAGTGCTGTTTGATGCAAAAGACATAGATATGGAAAAATATGGGATGGTAATAACCCCAAAAGGTGTATATTTCCATCCTGAGGCAGGAAAGATACTCGCTGGATTCAGCCACCTTGAGGAAAAAAAGGAATACACCTTTCAATGTGATAGAGACTCCTTTTTTATTGAATACATCTGGCCATCTTTATATGAAATAAGCTCACACTTTGAATATGCTCGATTTATTACAGGCTGGGCAGGTCTCTACTCTGTTACTCCAGATATCTGTGGTATACTTGGTAGATCACCAGCTGCAAATAATATCTTCGAAGTTAATTCTTTTACAGGAAGAGGTGCAATGCAATCCTACGGTATTGGCCTTGCTGCATCAGAGTTAATTGTTAACTCAAGATTTGAAACTATCGATGCATCACCTCTATCACCGGTGCGATTCAAAGAGGGCAAACTCCTTGATGAGGGCCTTCACCTATGAGATCCATATCTTATCTTCTTTTTGCTACTATCTTTTCATTAATGACAGTCATCTCCAACAATAAAGATCAAATAACAACTCCACAGTTATGCGATAATCCTAAAATCAAATATATTGGCAAAAGTGGCTACATCTGTGGTTGTTTTAAAAATGCTGGTATGTTCCTTAAAAATCAACACAAACGTTTTTTATTTGGTGCAAAAATTGATGTTAATCTTGCAAATCAAATAGACCTTTTGATGATAGATGGCATAGGAGTATCCCTTTCAAAAAGGATATTAAGATTGAGAAAATCTCTTGGGGGTTTTAAAGATCTTGATCAACTTATTAAAGTAAGGGGCATTGGACAAAAACGATTCAACAGGATAAAAAGATTTCTAACCGTCCAGTGGGTTGAACAATGACAAAGCGTGATTACTATGAAATCCTTGGTGTATCAAGGAATGCAACAAAAGAGGAGATAAAACAGGCATATAAAAGACTCGCAAGGAAATATCACCCCGACCTGCACCCTGGAGACAAAAAGATGGAAGAAAAATTCAAAGAGATAAATGAGGCCTATCAGGTCCTTTCAGATGACGAAAAACGAAAACAGTACGACATGTTTGGCCATGCAGGCATGGGTAATTATGGCACACAGGGTACAGGAGGATGGGACACTGGTAATTTTGGTTTTGATTTCAAGGTAGATGGAATAGATTTTGACTTTGGTGATATCTTTGATTCCATCTTCAGGAGAAAACATACAACATCAAAAGAGAGGGGATTTGGTGGTTTTTACACCGGGTTTAAACCACGAGGTCAGGACCTCCATTCAGAGATGGAAATAACCCTAAGAGAGTCCCTTGCTGGGACAAAAAAACTGATAAGTCTCGATAGGGGCACCGGCAAAATAGAGCATATTGAGGTTAGCGTACCAAAAGGCATTAAGGATGGTCAGACCATACGTCTGAGAGGGAAAGGTGCACCGGGTCCCGGTGGTTCAGGCGACCTGTATATTAAGATAAAAGTCAAAGAGGAGGCGGGCATCTATAGAAAAGGCAACAATATATATGTAGATTTCCCAATCAAACTTACAGAATCAATCAAAGGAGCAACTCTGGCCTTCACCTCACCTCTCGGTGATAACATTGAGGTAAAAATCCCACCTGGTGTAAAAAGCGGACAGAAGCTGAGATTAAGAAAAAAGGGGATACCTCCTGATGGGGACCTATATCTTAACATACTTATACATCCGCCAAAAATTGACGATAGAGAATTGTTGAAAAAGATTGAGATGCTCGAAAAGAAACAGGGACTAAATCCCAGGAGGTAATTGAAATGGCTACAAAAGGCATTATTGTTGACATAGAGGAGGTGATAAAAAGAACAGGTCTGAGAAAAACCCTCATATTAGAGTTTGCAAAAAGAGAGCTGATAGATATCATATCTGAAGGCGGAAAAGATTTTGTTTACGAAGAGGAGATAGATAAGATGAAATTCTTATCAACCCTGATTGACGAACTAGATGTTAATATGGAAGGTGCAGAGATCATTCTCGATATGAGACAACAACTGCTTACTATTGAAAATACACTGTATAGAATCTTAAACCATCTCAAAGAGAGCTGGCCAGATGCCTATAATGAGGTGCTTGAGCTTCTTAAAGACTGATATTCTGATTATCTTTATTATTGTTCATCTCTTTTTTTTATCGGGATCTTCATGCAGTAAAAAAAGAAATATTACAGTTGTAAACGGTCCTGCTAAATTAAAAAAGACCATTAACGAAATACTCAACAGCTACAGCAAAATAAATTCTGTAAGATTTGAAATTAAAGATGAAAACGGTACCTTTTTTGATCAAAGAGACAGGGCACTTAAAGGGAGATTAATCAAGATAATCCTCAGTTCCATTGATCAGGTCAGACTTAATTCCAATACCTTTTCTATAACAAAGATTCCAGGTCAACCAATTTTAGACACCAACCTGAAAGCACTACTTTTGAGGGCAAAAAGAGTAAAAGATGCTATTGTTGATGGTGAAAGCTCGATATGTAGGCTTCTACAAAGCGACTCCATACTTGAAGATCAAATATATCTCATTGATAATCTAAAAAATTTTAATCGGATTTCATGTAGTACAACATTATCAGACCTTGTAGCATCACCTGTTATAGACCTCTCAACAAAGGCTATGCGACTTTGCATTAAGTACAATATAAAAGAGTGCATAGATAAAGCATGGCAGGTCATTGAATTGAGACCAAGACCATACAGATTGTCTGCTATAGAGATGATGCGAAAACTCGGAGGGAAGGATTCAAGATCAATTCTATTTTATTTAAAATCTGCCTTTAGGGATAGAGCAACAATGATTGCTGCACAAAAGGCGCTCGAAGATATATCGAAAAGAAATAAATGAATCATTTAATTGCAGCAAGATCTTCTGGCCTGTTTATGCTTTTGAAGACCTTATTAGAAAAACCAGAAATCTCAAGCTCATCCTCTTTTAGAAACCTTATCTTAAGATCGGTACAGGCTCTTAAAAAATCATTTAATGAAAAGTTCCTGTTTCTTGCCCAGATTGTTATTCTATCCAGCAATTCCTTTTTGTAGACACCACAGAGTGGCTCTATCCTGTTGTTTACAAAAGGGATAACTGCATGAGATGAATCTGAAAAACCCATTATGTATCTAATCAGAGCACTATCCACAAAGGGCATATCAACAGCCAGCACAAATACACTATCGTATGTAGATGCCTTGAGCCCGGCCATGATACCTGCCATCGGGCCTTTTGCAAAAGGATGATCTAAAATGCATATTTCCTCAATCTCATCAAAAAGCTGGTCATCCTTCCTCGATATTGAAACATAGACATTTTTGAAGTTCTCCTTAAGGACCCTGAGTGCCCTATCAAAAAGGGTCTCATCTCCAATAGAGATAAACCTCTTATCGTAACCCATCCTTTTTGAATTTCCACCGGCAAGGAGAAGACCTGTTGCAGGTATCCTGTTGTTATCTCTATCCAAGCTCATTGTATCTCCTTAATCTAAATTTCACTCCCAGTCTCTCCTCTGCAAATCTCCTTATTGCATCTATGTCAAGGTCAGGCAGGCCTACTGCTGTGGCAATGACCTCTTTAAACCTCCTTTTTGACTTTAATATGAATTCACATACATGGTCAAATGCAGATTCACCATACTTAGACGGGCATATTTTTGCATAGGTTTTTGCATCTGATGCATTTAGACTCACACTTACAACATCTACAAACTTTGATAAATCCTCTGTGACATCTCTACCATAGATAAGATTTGCAAGACCATCGGTGTTTAACCTGATAATTATATCCGGTGCCTGCTCCTTTATCCATCTTGCTATCTCTATCAATTCCTTCAGCCTCTTTGTTGGTTCACCATAACCACAAAATACAACCTCATCATAAGATCTAAAATTCTTTTTTAACAGCTCCTGTCTTATCTCGTAAACAGAAGGATCATCTAATAGCTTAAGAAAATGTCCTTTTACAGTGTAATCTCTCCTCTTCCCACAAAATCTGCATGCCAGTGTACAGCTATTTGTAAGATTTATATATAATGAGTTTCTTATCGGATAAACAATCTCTACACTATCTTTTGTCTGGATATTAAAGAATTTAAAGGCATTTTTTCTTGTGATTCGTGCAACATCTACAACACTCAAACCAAGCTCATCAGCTATTTTTTTTATAGTATGGACTACATATGCCGGTTCATTTCTTTTGCCTCTTTTTGGTTGTGGTGCAAGAAAGGGTGAATCGGTCTCAACAAGTATCCTGTTCTCTTGGACCTTTTTTAATGCAAGTCTATGATCTTTTACATTTTTAAATGTGACAATTCCTGAGAAAGAGTAATAAATATTTTCGCTGTTAAAAAATGATAGACCTTTTATACCATAGCTGTAACAGTGAAGAAGTACCCTGCTTTCTTTATAATCCTTAAGAATTGACGCAGTATCCTCAAGGGCATCTCGTGAATGAACAATTACAGGCAATCTGAGCCTTTTTGCAAGCCTTAGTTGATCCACAAAAACCCTTTTTTGAACTTCAGAAGGACTGTTCATATAGTGATAATCAAGACCAATTTCACCAATTGCTATCACCTTTTGTCCAAGATCTTTTATGTATCTCTCTATGACCTCAGTAGAGGGTGAAGAGGCTGCATCGTGTGGGTGTACACCTACTGCATAGTAGATATCCATACCTTCTGGAATATTATAAGATGGTGGTCTGAATTTTACTGCAGATAGTATATCAATGACACAAACCACACCGACCTTAAGTGCCCTATTTAAAATCTGCTCTATCTCTTCTGAATCAAAAAAATCACATAGATGGGCATGTGAGTCTACTGCACCAATCATATGATTATGAGACAAAAGATCCAGGTTTAATGTTATCATTCAAAAATACTACCTCAACCCTTCCTGTATCACTATCCTTTGCAGCAAGCAACATTCCCCTGGATTCTATTCCCATTATCTTTGCTGGTTTCAGGTTGGCAACGAGTATGATCATTTTTCCAACAAGTTCATCAGGTCTGTAGAATTCTTTTATACCGGATACAATCTGCCGTGGTCTGTTTTCTCCAATGTCCACCTCAAGTAGCAATAATCTTTTTGACTTTTTAACATCTTCACACCTTATTACTCTACCAGCAACAAGCCTTACTTTTGCAAATTCATTTATATCAATCAAATCATCTTTTTCTGATTCAGTCTGTGGAGAATCCATCTTGCTTTTAACCAGAGATTCTATCTTGGTTCTCTTTTTTTCATCAATTCTCGGGAATATTGATTCAGGAGCAAGTATCTTTACCTCCTTATCAAAAGAGGTCTTCAGATCTTTAAACTGAGGATTGTCAGTTATATTAAGCCCAAGTTGTTTTAGCATCCGAATGGACTTTTCAGGCATAAAACTCCATAAAAGGTATGAAAGTGCCCTTATCCCATACCAGATACTAGTCAATACTCTTTTTATATCTTCTATTCTTCCCTCTTTATTCAATCTCCATGGTTCTGTTTGGTCAATGAACTTATTCAATTTCCCTGCCAGATTGATTACCTCACCCAGTGCCATAGAGAATGCGTATCTCTTCATATGATTCTGAAAGGATTCAACTGTCTCTTTTATGGCTGTCTCAATGTCTTTTTCTACCTCTTCATAAATGGGCATTAAAGTTGCGTTCAGATATTTTGTTGCCATTGAGCAGAATCTCGACAAAAGATTCCCGATATCGTTGGCCAGCTCTGCATTGTATCTGCCAATAAGTGCATCGTGTGAGAAATCCCCATCAAGCCCAAAGGGCACTTCCCTTAAGACAAAATACCTTACTGCATCCCTTCCATAAAGTTCTATCAAAAGGTTTGGGTCTACTACATTTCTCAACGACTTGCTCATCTTCTGACCTTCCACTGTCCACCACCCATGACCAAAAATAGTCTTTGGTAGTGGAATGCCAGCTGCCATAAGCATAATAGGCCAGTATACTGCATGAAATCTCAAGATATCCTTGCCTATTAGATGACAATCACATGGCCAGAAGGGGCTTTTGACCCTCCCATCCTGATCGAGCCCACCAATGCCGCTGATGTAGTTTAAAAGTGCGTCAAACCAAACATATACTATATGTTCTGAATCATCAGGCACCTTTACACCCCACGAAAAGGATGTCCTGCTTATACTGAGATCTTGTAGTCTTTCTTTTTTTAAAAAACTAAGTACTTCATTCCTCCTTGTCTCAGGCATAACAAAATCAGGATTCTTTTCAATATGCTCAATTAACGCCTGTTGATATTTACTCATACTGAAAAAATAGCTCTTTTCTTTTATTTTCTCTAAGGGCCTTTTATGAATAGGGCAATGTTTATCATCAGGCAGCTGGGTTTTTGTATAGTAGGCCTCACACCCGGTACAGTACCAGCCTTCATATTCACCAAGATATATGTCACCTTTATTTTTAAGAATCATCCAGAATTCCTGAACCATCTTTTCATGTTCTGGATCGGTTGTCCTTATAAAATTGTCATACGAGATGTTGAGTTTTTCCCATAACTGTTTGTACTTGGGTACCATTGAATCTGCAAGTGCCTTGGGGCTTATACCCCTTTGCATTGCAGCCTTTTCTATCTTCTGACCATGCTCATCTGTACCAGTCAGGTACATGACCCTGTAACCAAGCTGTCTGTAAAATCTTGCGATCACATCTCCTGCAATTGTAGTATAGGCATGACCAATATGGGGTCTGTCATTTACATAATAGATTGGGGTACTCACATAGAAATATTTTTCATCCATGCTTTACTCCTTCTGTGCGTTATTGTCCCCCTCTGTATCTTCCAATACTATCACATCTTCCTTTTTGAATTCATGCACTGCTTCATCAATGGTAACAAATATAACACCCTTAAGTACGTCCACAGCCGTTATTACTCCCTCTCCAGATGGAGTTCTTACCCTCTGACCCTTCTGTGGCATACCTTTTGAAAGTTCTTGATAGGTCTCATATTCGTGAGCAAGACAGCATTTCAGGTTTCCACATATACCGGTTAGCTTTTGTGTGTTAATAACAAGATTCTGTACCTTTGCAAGATTAAGACTGATAGGCTGAAAACTTTCCATAAAGGAAAAACAGCAAATCATCCTGCCACATGGACCAAGCCCGCCAATTAGTTTGGCTGCATCTCTTGCTCCAATGTGTCTGAGTTCAATTCTTATTCCAAGTTTCTCAACAAGCACCTTTACAAGTTCTCTAAAATCTACTCGTTGTGCTGCTGTAAAGTAAAATATTGCCTTTTTACCACTATAACTGTAGACAGTCTTCAGTAATTTCATATCAAGTCCAAGCCGTTTGATCTGCTCTCTGCAGAAGTTGTGAGCCATCAATGCAAGTTTTTGATTTTTTTTATCTCTTCTTAGATCTTCCTCTGTAGTCTTTCTGATGACAGGTGGGTACTTTTTATTCGGGTCTTTTATAGGTATTGGATTGTAAGATACATCACCAATCTCAAAACCTCCACTTGTTCCCACTATAACCCTATCACCCACGCGATAATGACATCGTCTACCACAAAAAAAATGATCGGTCTTTCCTGTAAAGTCTACCCGTACTCCAACCATGCGTGGTTTTTTTCTCTCTCTTTCATTCAACGAGCTGGTTGCCAACTGGTCTTTGTTATCCTTTATCTGCTTCAAGTCCCTATCCCCCTACAAGATCAAAGAGCATATTAATCATACAAAGATTCACATTACAATTGGCATTTAATCCCTTCAGTGCATCCATAATAATTCTCATAAGATCATGATCTTTTCTCAAATAAAATGCAACCATCTCAGTTAGGATAGTTGATGAGTTTGAATCTTTAAAATATCGATTAACAACCTCTAAAATACCTGAGTACTC
>CAYSBA010000037.1:0-8692 GCA_964429075.1 uncultured bacterium | reverse complement strand
CTTCACAAGCTAACGAATTTATTAACTTCTTATATATTTCTTATCTTATTCTTAAGAGTTTCATAGATATCGCACTCTTATCTTCTATAAGTAGAAATGTAATATTTACAGGCCGATCTTATTGTACATACTTCACATCTTGGACCAACAGGTTTACATATATTTTTCCCGAACCATACAAGCAGACCATTTGTCCTTTTCCAGAGTCTTTTGGGTAATATCTTTTTTAGTGACGCTTCAGTCTCTTCTGGAGTTTTTGTATTAACCCAGCCTATCCTGTTGGAAATTCTATGGACATGTGTATCTACAGGTAGTTCATCACCACCATAGGCATAAACAACAACACAGCCTGCAACCTTTCTCCCCACACCGGGAAGTTCCAATAGCTCTCTTATATTATCAGGGACTTTTCCACCCGTTTCTATCAATCTCTTTGCAAGCTTCAAAAGAATCCTTGCCTTGTTTCTGTAAAAACCAATAGGGACAAGTAGTCTTTCAAGTTCTTCTTGCTGAAGTTTAGATAAACTCTCTGGGTCTGGCGCAATTTTAAAGAGATTGTCAACGACCTTTTCAGTAATTTCATCTTTAGTTCTTGTACTCAAAACGGCTGCGATAAGAACCCTATATGGATCACCTCTCCCGATCTTTTCAAGCATTGTACTGCCTGACAATCTCGATATCTCTTTTAGTACCTCTTCTGGTCTCATCTCAAATCTATAACGGCAGAACCAACAATCTTTCCTGCTTCAAGGTCTAAAAGTGCATTTTCTGCATCCTGTAATCTATAGACAGTTATTTTTGTCTCAATACCTATTTTCTGCGATAATTCTATAAACTCTTTTGCATCCTCTCTTGTATAATTTGCCACTGTCGTTAATTCTTTCTCGTAATATATAGCCTGGTAACTCAGCTTTTCAATATCTGTTGCATAAATTGCATTTACAACAACCCTGCCTCCTGGTGCTGTCAGATCTAAGGCACGCTTAATAATATCCCCAGATGGGGCAAATACAATCGATCCCTCAAGAAGGATATCCGGTTTATCGTAGGGTGTACCTGCCCAACAGGCACCAAGTTCAACTGCAAGTCTCTGCCGTTCTTTGTTCCTTGTAAAAACAAATACGCGGTGTCCATAGTGCTGCAAAACATGTATTATCTGATGAGCACTTGATCCAAAACCAAAAAGACCCACATTAGAAGGCCTCTTTAACCCCAAAAGTACAAATGCCCGGTATCCAATAATACCCCCACACAGAAGTGGCGATAGATGAAGGGGATCAGAACCTTTTGGAAGCACAAACACAAAATCCTTATGTGCCAAAAAAAATTCAGCATATCCACCACTTACATCCTTACCATTAAAAGTAGCATGTGGACATAGATTCTCCCTACCCTCTTTACAGTATTTACATTTTCCGCATGTCTTTGCCAACCAGCCTACGCCGACCAGAGTATCTATTTTCAAATCAACATTACTACCTGCATCAACAACCCTTCCAACAATCTGATGGCCTGGTATTACAGGAAGTCTTGCTGCAATCTCTTTTCTATAGATATGAAGGTCTGTATGACATACACCACAGGAAAGCACCCTGAGCAGCACTTCGTCTTCTTTTACCTTAGGTTTTTTTATATCAACAATGTTTAATCTTCTTTTTGATTCTATTATTGCTGCTTTCATGGTCTGCCTCAATCGAGTTTTTGTGGTATAAATCTATCTTTAAGTCTATCTCTGATTATATTTGAGAAAAAAATTGTGGCATCAAATCCCTCAAGAATCGCTTTGTTAAGTCTATCTCTAAAATCTTCGTTATAATAAATGGGGCCATCCGATTGTCTAAAATTTGCCTCTATCCTTGCCGGCGGTGTTGACATAACTATGCTGTAGTAATAGGTACTGAACAGCCAGTATAACAGTTTTATCTTTCCTGGACTCTCTGAGTATGAATCTTTTATTGTTATATCAATATACCCGATAAGCTCTGCCAGACTGAATGCTCTAAACGGTGATGGCAATATATTTCTATTTTTCAAGAAATGGATCTTACCAAAACCTGTACTGCCATAAAGCTGTTTTTGAAGCGATAAAAATTGCACCTTTTCTATATAAAGATGTGCATACTCCCTGCTCACCGAATCTCTAAAAGATAATTCCTTAGCCATTTCAGTTATTAATGGATGGGTATGGGTATCAATGTAATTGTGCATTATGAGACCCTTTAAAAAACTCTCAAAAATCTCTGAACGCTCCATCCTTTTTGCTTCAACAGAATCTATATATGAATTTACCATCTGAAGGATTCCCTCCTGATGGAATATCCCACCCCATCGGTTTGCACCCAGTACATCCTTCTTTAATAGATGTTTTATAAGTTTTTTTGTAAAATGCGCAAAATAGGGTATATCCGGGAAGACACAACCAAATCTGAACGACCAGATTGGTACAGGTGTTGCCAGGTCCCTGTGAGACAGCAATTCTGGTGTCATCATATGGATGTTAAAATCAGCCATAATTTAGTCTGCATATGTTATCATCTCACTGTAGTGTTGATCTTTTGATCGGAGCTGTCTTCTAAATAATAATTTATCACCCACAAGCAACATACCATCTGTCTTCTTTATCTCCTTCCATTGAATGAGTAGACTGTTTAGTATGATCTCAAGGGTCTGAAAGCTATATAGATGATGAAGGTGTCCTATCTTCATCAAGAGTATGTTCTGTGCCTCTGTATAAGGCATCCTTGCAAATTTTGGTGGCCAAACAACAGGGTCAAGGTATGAGTATACTGAGATATAGTGAATATTTACAGGAAGTGGGCGTCTGTTTAGATCCTTAAGGAATGTACTGCCGGGCAACATCTGTATTGCACTTTCTCCTTCAATCTTTGGAAGAAGGGGATAAAAATTAACAAATCTTGTTAAACCGTAATGAAGATAACCAAGGACTGCTGCATAGGTCCCCATATGGGGTGTTGCAAGAAAAATACACCTCTTTACCCCTTGAAAGTATCCCAGCTTCTGTATGATTGTCCTGATGATAAGACCACCCTGACTGTGTCCAATGAGATAGAGCTCCTCAATATCGGTATTTTGCAAAACAAATTCTATGGTCTTTATTGCCTGCTCTGCTGATTTTTCAATAAATTGTGAATAGGGTCTATATTCAGAGCTAAAGCAAAAAAAGTCTATCGGAAGAGATGAAAGCAAAGACTCTATCCTTTCGAAGGATGCCCCGGTCTGCATATAACCATGAAAAAAAACACAGGCCTTTTTCTCACCCTTATAGGTAGAAAGTTTATGTTTAAAGTAATTTTCGTTTGTTGTCCCCCTCTCCAAAGCAATTACAATATGATCGATAATATTCTTCCCAATATGATGTATCTCATTAAAACCCGAGAGAAACATCCTGAGTCCATCAAGCTTTTTGATTTTATATGGCTCATTCTCAATTTTTTGTTCTGTTTTCAGTACCTTTAACGACACTTCTGTGTCCTCTGAGAGTTGTCCCAGCAAGTACAGGTTAGATTACAGTATTTGCTCGTCTGTCCACAGCCAGGTACTGTATCCTTCCATCCAGCTGAAAAGGCCCCACATTTGTTAGGTAGCGAAAATTCAACCACACCATCACAGTTATAGTCTCCACCATTGGCATTGCCTGCTGTAAAGTCTGCGCCTGGATGAACGGCGTTATCGGTATCCAGACAGTCACCACCGGTTTCTGTGCTATATATGGAGGTCGGTGTACAGAGACATTTATAATCACTGTCTACCCCAAAGCCATCACCATCTTCATCCTTATAATAAACAGTACACCCTGTAGCATTTTTTTCGTCTATAATATAGTTACAGTTGTCGTCTTTACCGTTACACACCTCTGTGGCACCGGGATAGATATTCGGGTCTGTATCGTTACAATCGCCGTTTTGTTGTGTTCTGTATGATCCCTCAGGTGCACATAGACACCTTGAATTATCACTTGTGCCATAATTGTCATGGTCTCCATCATAGTAGTATGTAACACAGTATACTGCATTTTCTTCGTCTATCTGATTGTCACAATCATCATCAACACCATTACACACCTCTGTGGCACCGGGGTAGATATCTGGATTGGAATCATCACAATCACCCTCACATGGACTGTATCCATCTTGATCCATATCCTTTTCAGGATCTGGAACCACTCCGTCGCAATCATCATCTATTCCATTACAGACCTCTGTTAGGGTTGCAGGATCTACCCATTCTGTTCCATTGCATACCAGTGTTGTGTTACTGCATGATAGAGTATAACACCTGCGGCTCTGATTGCATGTAGGCTGACCTTCTTTATAGTATATAAAGGTACCACTGTTTAAAGATCTACAAAAGTATTTGTTATTATTATAGAAAAGACAACTGTTACATTCGGTTGTGTTGTTACACTCTTTAGGTGGCGTATCTGTACCACTACAGCCACTGGGACACACTCCACCCTCATCAACAACATTATCGCAATCATTATCCTTGCCGTCACACAATTCAACAGCTCCGTAATAAACTGATGGATCCTGATCATTGCAGTCGCCCTGACAGGGCATGACCCCATCACTATCTTTATCCTTTTCAGACTGTGGAAGGATGTTATCACAATTATCATCCTTTCCATTACATCTCTCCTGAGCACCCGGATGAATATCAGGATCGTTGTCATCGCAATCATTGTTGCATGCTAAATAGCCATCCTGATCTAAATCTTCTTCTCCACTCATAAGATTACCATCACAGTTATCATCGATGCCATTACACTGTTCCTCGGGTGGAGGCAGAGGTTTCCAGTCTGTTCCATCGCAGTAATAACCCTTTCCGCCACACTCCTTTAAAAGGCAATAGTTCTGTTGCGAGCAGTTTAATTCATCCTCAGTGTGGTAATTATAACCTTCCCCATTTATCGATGCACAGTAGTATCTGGTATTATCAACAAAAAGACATTCATCACAGGGGGTATCGGGATCACAGGAGTCAGACACCGATGTAGAACCTGTACAACCTGTGGGACATACCCCATCCTCATCAACCTCTCCATCACAGTCATCATCAAGACCATTACAGACCTCATCCTCTGGCAGGGTTGCACCCATACAGTTTGACCAGAAACCAGAATTACATTGACGCTGGCCTTTCTGACATATCCCAATATCTATACCACATTCCCTTGTGCTACCATCAGTACATTCACCACAGTCTTCTACATCCTGAGTATCCACAAGCCCATCGCAGTCGTTGTCAACTCCATCATAGCAATCTTCTGGATACCAGCCAATATTAGATTTGCATTTTAGTTCGCCATTCTGACATATAATTGTACCCGGATCACAATCTCCGCCAAGTCCTGTAATACAGGATTGCCCCTTTTGAGGAAAATCTTCATCGACCTCAAGATCACAATCATTATCAAGACCATCACATATCTCGTCAGATGGCAGGACCTCGCCTTCACAAACCCCACTCCAGTTTCCATTTATACACTCCTCTGTGCCCTCTTTGCAAACACCCTTATCAACAGTTGATGAATCTCCAGTATAACATGAACGAGAAAGAGCTACCCCATTTATCGAATCTATCTCACCATCACAGTTATCGTCCATACCGTTACACCCTTCCTGCATCAAGGGATTTATTGTATTTTTTGTATCATCACAATCCTTCCCGCCACAGGCTGCATCTTTAAAGCCATCTTGATCCTGGTCCTTGCAATCACAGTCAAGATCCAATCCATCACAATCCTGGTCAATCCCATCACCACATATTTCCTCTACACCAGGGTGGATATCTTTATCAAGGTCATTACAATCTGTACCACCACATTCTACTGCATCATATCCATCCTGATCATTATCCCTGTTATTTTCACAGGGCACTGCCATCTTTGAATAGATATTGACAAAGTCCGGTATACCCTCGGTATCACCAATTTTTACTGTTAGTTTCAATACATACAGGCC
The DNA here is from genome assembly GCA_964429075.1 of uncultured bacterium. GTDB lineage: Bacteria > CAYSBA01 > CAYSBA01 > CAYSBA01 > CAYSBA01 > CAYSBA01. Next base: position 2,708 of record CAYSBA010000037.1, on the reverse strand, counting down.
GGGACTATCTGCAATAAACGCTGCTCCTCTCGTGCCAATTTTTTCAAGAGAAGGGGCATTATCACCAGGCCATGCTATAAAAGACCAATAGAATGAATCGACATCAGGTGAATCACTGCTTCCAAAGAGTATTACCTTATCACCTGTCTGTACAAATCTATCAGGGCCTGCAATCGCTCTTGCCCTTGTTATTTCTGGTACCTTACTGCTACAACCCAGAAAAAGTAGTGTAACAGCTAAAATTATGTTCAGAAAATAGTATTTTCGCATTATCATCTTGATTATTTTTGCTACCAAAATGAATCTTTGTCAACTAAATTTTCATTACAAAAAGATAATATTATTTCTCAAGGTCTTTATTGCCTGCTATTGAACAAAGATCACCACACATACTACATTCTCTTTCAAGAAAGAGCTTCCCGCTTTTTTCTCTTCTTTTCCTGGCAAGTTCAGGATCAATTGCCATCTCAAACATTCCATCCCAATTGAGGTTTCTTCTATAAATCGACATTCTTTTATCTCTCTCCTCTGCACCAGGGATACCTTTTGCTATATCACCAGCATGTGCCGCAATCCTTGATGCAATAACACCCTGTTTGACATCATCTATATCTGGCAGTGTAAGATGCTCGGCAGGGGTTACATAGCAAAGAAAATCCACACCAAAGTATGCAGCAAGAGCACCTCCTATTGCTGCAGTTATATGGTCATACCCCGGGGCGATGTCGGTGACAAGAGGACCGAGTACATAAAATGGAGCGCCGTTACAACGTCTTTTTTGCTCAATAACATTTTCCTTTATCTTGTTGATGGGTACATGTCCTGGTCCTTCTATCATTACCTGTACACCTGCATCATGACATCTTTTTGTAAGCTCAGCAAGGACATCCAGCTCTTCAAACTGAATCCTGTCTGATGCATCGCTAATTGCACCGGGACGCATTCCATCGCCAAGACTCAATGTCAGCTCAAACTCTCTTGCAATCTCCAGAACCCTATCAAAATATTCATAAAAGGGATTTTCCCTCTCATGCTGTTTGATCCACCGTGCCATAAGCACGCCACCTCTGCTCACAATGCCACCAATTCTCTCAGTTTGTTCAATCAACTCCACCAATTTTTTTGTAACACCACAATGGATTGTTACAAAGTCCACCCCATCTTCTGCATGCTTCTTAAGTACATCAAAAAAGTCATCAATTGTGACCTCAGATATTTCCTTTTCTCTAAAGACCTGGTATACAGGTACGGTACCAAAAATCACAGAACATCTTTTAATTAACTCCTTTCTAATCTTACCAAGATTACCACCAGTGCTCAGATCCATAACACTGTGAGCACCATACTTGATAGCAACCTTTAATTTTTCCAGTTCAAAACTGAAGTTACATAAAACAGGTGAAGTCCCTATGTTTGCGTTAATCTTTGTAAATAGACCCTCACCGATTGCAATTGCCCTATGTTTGCGACGTCTGTTGTAGGGAACTATTGCCCTGCCACTGGCTATTTTCTCTGCTAATTCTTCAGCATTTAAGGGTTCTTGAAGAGATGCCTCTTTGATGGGCTCTGGAACATTACCCCTTTTTACCTCATCGATTATTGTTGATACATCGCTCATAATTTTATTTTTCTCTGGACATTGTGCAAAAATTCATTTCTTGTCCTCGGATCACTGCGAAAATTGCCAAGCATCGCACTCGTTACCATATATGCATTCTGTTTCTGGATACCTCTCATCATAGTACAGAGGTGATAACCTTCAAGAACAACTCCAACACCATGAGGATGCAATATCTGCATTAGACTCTCTGCAATCTGGGTTGTGATTCTCTCTTGGATCTGGAGTCTTCTTGAAAACATATCCACAATCCTTGGAATCTTACTCAGACCTATAAGTTTTCCTTTAGGGATATAAGCAACATGGCATTTGCCAAAAAACGGTAACAGATGATGTTCACACAGGCTGTAAAAGTCTATATCCTTGACTATGACCATCTCATCATATTTATCCGAGAATATGGCGTTTCCCACAATATCATCAAGAGACATGGAATATCCCGAAGTCAGGAATTCAAATGCCCTCTCAAATCGCTTTGGTGTACCCTTTAAGCCCTCTCTCTCTGGATCTTCACCAATCTTTAATATTAGTTCCTTTATAAGTTTCTGCATCTATACTACCCTATACCTCTAAGCTCTGTTACCAGATGTGGCAAAATATCTACAAAAAAGTTCAACTCATCTTCTGTATTTTGATGACCTATGCTAACTCTTATCGCCCCATTTGTCTCTTTTTCATTATATCCCATTGCAGCAAGGACTCGAGTATGGTCTTTATTTGAGGAGCATGCAGCACCCGGGGAAACCTGAATTCCATACTCATCAAGGAGGGTGCACAGAGCATCAGACTCAATATCAGGAACTATCATACAGCTTGTATTTGAGATTCTTCTGGATCTTTTACCCACAATAATTATATCGTCTAACTCTTCAATAAGTCTCTCCTCCATCCGGTCTCTCATCTCTTTTAACCTGATATCTTCTTTTTTTAATTTGAGTCTTTCTGTTGAAATCTCAAGGGCCTTTGCCATTCCAACAATTGCAGGGACATTCTCAGTCCCTGAACGAAGACCGTTCTCCTGCCCGCCTCCATAATTAATTGGATCTATCTGGACCCTGAGGTTATAAAACAAAAATCCTGCTCCTTTTGG
>CAYSBA010000036.1:0-8789 GCA_964429075.1 uncultured bacterium | reverse complement strand
ATATAAATAGTCTTCATTGATGTAGAAATCTGAAGATGAATTTGAGGTATAATCAAGTTTATTTACCTGTTTAAATGCTATTTGATCTGGGAACACATACTTACAGCTTGCAGCTGGATCTTCACAGGCTACACTATTTTGTCCTATATCAATTGAGCTAAAATTAGGTGTCGGAGTTACAAAATCATAGGCAACTACTGCAACATAAAATCCGTTTTTATTACTCAATCCTGTAAGTACAAAAGTAGTGTTATTTCCAACATCTATAGGAGAATTCCCTTCGTTTGCAAACGAACCTGTGTATTCGTTGGGATTTGCTGGATCATCAGGAAACCCATAATATAGAAGATAACCTTTAACATCAGTGACATCTGCACCACTTGGCAACGACCAACTTATGTAGACCTTTTCATCAGCAGATTCAACACTTAACATAGGTGAGTCTGGTGCTTTTGTATCTTTTGTAATACTCACCATATCATAACTACTTACATTTCCTGCTTTATCTTTTCCTCTTACAAATAGCCTATAATCTCCATCATCAGTTAAATTAAAGGTAAAACCTAAATTATTAGATCCACAATCAAAACTCTTTGAAGTCCAGTCATTAGTATTTGAACCACCTTTGACTTCGTATGTATCAAAATTTACATCAGTAGAGCTTATATCCTGGAACAATTCTACACATATAGAAGAAGAGTTCGTAACACCATGTTGTGTTACAATCTTTGGAGGCTGGGGTGGAGTTGTATCGAGTACGATCGTACTGGTAGTGGGCTGATTGCCTGTCTGATTACTATCTGCATCCGAACTGTTCCCTGCCCTGTCAAAAAAGTACACAGCTACAGTTTTTGTGCCATCCCCTGCTGGAAGTATACAGGTGTAGGTAGGCATAAAAGATATTATGGGCTCAGTATCAACAGTACCATCACAGGCAACCTGCATACTTACAACATCGCTCGATGAATTGGATAGACTTATTGTAACATACTGGTTGTTTGTATAATTTGCACCTTCGTTAATTGTTACAGTACCTGAATCTGGAGACTGTGTATCCACATTAATACTGTCCATTATTAACTGAGTGGTATTCCCTGCCTGATCAGAGACAACCAGATAAACACTCCTTACAGCGTTTGTTGTGCTCTCAAAATCTATGAAAAATTTATGAGGATTACCTTCTGTCAATACAAGCGGAATCCAGTCATTAGTGTTGTAGGTTGTTCCATTGTAGCTGATCGATGTAACATCGTTTGTACCTGAATTGTCATCGTCAGCAGGCAAAACCTTCACATACCTTGCTGTAGAATCACTGAATACCTCAAGCAGAATACCACTTATCTTGTTGGTATATTCGCTACCACCCTGAAGCTGTATCAGGGTGTTAGAAGGTGGTTGTGTATCAAGTGTTATTGTTGCACTCTGGCCACTCAGTATGTTGCCCGCATTGTCCTTGAACTCTGCATACACTGTCTTTGTTCCATCTCCACTGCTCGTATCCAATGTCCAGGGCATTTGTGGTTTGTAGGTCTGCCATGTTGCGTCTGAAAGGGATGGATCGTTGGAAACCTTCATATAGGTTGCACCTGTCACGTTAAAATTCAGTGTCACATCGCTGAATATTGTGGTTGTAGTACTCTGTTTAAATTTTTTTGGTTGTGTAAAATCTCTTACTACACCAGTAATGTTAAAGCTTCCTGAAGGGCTCTGTGTATCTAAGGTAACATAAATGTCTAATGGAGCACTTATAGTATTCCCGGCATTGTCTTTAAAATTCACACTGAAGTGTTTGTTACCGTCAAGGTTTTCAATTGAAATAGAATAAACCCCATACCCTTCAAAGCTGGTCCAGGTAGATAACGATACATTCCCATTGTCAACAGAAACTACATCATCTACACCACTATTATCGTAGTCATCAGGTGTGATCATAAAATAGGTTGCATCACTACAACTCAATGTTAGGTTCAACGTTGTTGTATTAACCTCTCCTGATGGATCTAAAGTAGCACTACACCCTACAGGAGGATTTGGGTCGTAATAGATTGTTTTTGCTGTCTCTGTGCATCTGCCTTCCCATGTGCCATCGAAAATACTACAGACCTTGAGATATACAGTCTTATAACCCTCTCCGCTACTCAGTGTAAAATTTACCACATTATTATTTGGATCGTAGGTAGCAGGATTTACAAGGGCATAGTTTGGATCTTCAGAAAGATAGTATTCTAAATTTGTGCCACTTTCGGTATCGTTAAGATCCAAAAGTATCTGTATATTTTTACTGTTCGTATATCGAGGATCATTACCATAGTTAAGTTCAAAAGCTATTATCTCTGGTGCATCCAGATCTACATACTGAGACTGAGTAACAGTTGTCCTGTTACCTGCCTTATCACGCAAAACAAGACTTACGGTGCTTTTGTAGTTGTTGGCAGGATCGGGATTTGCAAGGGTCCAGTTTTTTATACCTACTACTGGCTCCCACTGAAGTGTGGCAGGCGGTGTCGTCCCATTGTATAGAGCCATCATATCAACACCGGCCTCATTATCGAAAAGATTGTAGATCTCGAGCTTCACATTCTTTGTGGTGGGTATTACGTTGTTGTAGATATTGTCTATTGAAATGATAGTAAAGTCCACAGTAGGCGGCGTGATATCATAGATTATACTTGCACTTACAGGTCCCACCTCCCAGCCGGAATCGTCTTTGAACTTTGCATATATCGTCTTTGTACCCTCAGTTGTACTATCAAGGGTAACATTCTCGAGCTTCCAGTTATAGGCCTGCCAGGATGCAGGATCAGCGCAATCAACTGCCTGAGCGAGGTCGCCGTAGATACACATCTTATCTGCTCCAACCGCACTGAGCAATAGGGTTACTACAGGTGGTGTTGCATTAATATATCCTCCCTCCTGTATGGTTACAGAAGGAGAGGTGGGCGGAGTAAGATCCACAATAATAGAACCATTGACCTCTGCTACATTCCCAGCTGCATCCCTTATCCTGACATAAACAGACCTCTCCCCCTCTCCAGACAGAAGGTTCCAAGACGAGATGGACAATGGACTTGTAAAGGTTGCGTAATCACTCTCTGTTTTATCGAAAAAGGTGCTGTAGTTAGAGATCAAATACTCCATAGGAGATGAGTCCTGAGCAGCTATCTCTAAAGATACAACACTTGAATGGGTGTAGCTGTCACCATTATTTATTGTCAGAGAAAGATTTGTGGGGGCCTGAGTATCCAATATTGTACTGTCTGTAAAATCACTATAATTGCCTGCTTTGTCGTATACCCTGAGATATACAGTTTTAGTTCCATCACCTGCAGTAAGCAACCAGCTCATACTATCCTGTGGTGAAATATAGTCTCCACTAAAATTGCCATCGTTGCTTACCTCCATGCCAAGTATACCTGATCCAGTATCATTGTAAGTCAAATTGAGATTTACTGACCTTGTATTAGTATAACCACTGTTATCCACAACAGTTATAGAACCTGTGGGGGCTGTACTATCGTAATATACACTATCTGTTGCCGGGGTGTTACCGTTTGAAGGATCCCCATCTGCATCAGAGATGTTGCCTGCAGCATCGTAGAAAAAGGCATAGATGTTTTTGGTACCATCTGAGCTGGTATCCAGATCGACCTGATATGAGGTATTATAGGCCACCCAGTTAGCAGGATTGTTGCAATCGGGTGAATTTACTATGTCACCATAAATACACATCTTTGTCGCACCAACTGCATTCAGGGCAAGGGTAATACTCTGATGGTTTACAAAATCTCCATCTACGATGTCCAGTGAAGCATTCTGGGGACTATCGGGATCGTAATTTATGGTATCTGCTGTATCAAAGTAATTTCCTGCAGCATCCTCATACCTCACATAAACAGTGTTTTGTCCCACTGCCCCCTCTATTGTCCAGCTCATGCTTGCGTTACCAGAAAGCAACAAAGGAGTCACTCCACTGAAGGATGGAGAATTTGAAACATAGACTTTGATATTATCTTTGGAACTCAGGTTGTCATTTGCATTCAAAGATAGTGTTACAGATGTTGAGTTTGTTACGTTGTTACCCCCATTTATTACTACACTCCCATCTGGTGGTGTTGTATCAAGAACTATTTGAGCAGTAAGATAGGTGCTGGTTACATTTCCTGCCGCATCTTTAAAGTATGCATAAACCCTCTTTAAACCGTCCCCTGGCAAAAGGGTCCAATTAATCTCTGGTGCCAGCTGTTGCCACTCTGTCCCAGTAAAGTTATCAGAATTGGATATCTTTATAGAAACTGCATTATCCTCTGGATGACCTGGATTGTCTGAAACAATGTTTAAAGTAACTATTGGTGAACTGGTATACCCATCACCATTGTTGATTGTAAATGATGATACTATAGGTGGAGTTACATCCCAGAATATTGTATAGTTCAAAGGTGCTGTCTGATTTCCAGCTGCATCTTTGAAAATCACATATATAGTCTTTTCTCCCTCGGTCTGGGTGTCGAGAAAATAGTCTGAATACTCTGTTGTGTAGGGTATTGTTTGCTCACCCACACCATCTGTAAAATCTCCATCTGAACTGATAATTACCTGCGATACTCCGCTGAGATCATCATAGGCATAGAGATTGAGAGTTACCTTACCCGATGGATCATTAGAGTATTCTGCACCATTATCTATAGAAAAACTCTCATTTGTCGGAGGAGTTGTATCAAGGATAATATCTCCAGAGATAACCTCACTCTCTGTTCCATCAGATAGCTTAAACTTTGCATAGAGTATCTTCTGACCATCTCCACTTGAGAGTGAAAAAGGGTAATCCATGTTTGGATCAAAATCTACATACGATGTATCACCAAGAGATGGGTCTGAAAAGGTAGAATCTTCGCTCAACATAAACTTCACTGCATCTGAGTATTCAAGATGTACCATCACATCGGTAGAATTCGTAAATGCGGCACCTCCATTTATAACCACATCTCCAACCTTTACAGCAAGCTGGATTGGATCGAGATAGCTGTTTAGATTGGTCGTTTGATCCTGATTTATCGCCACCCCCTGAATTATCAAAGAGGAGTAGCCTTCGTGGGTCATCTTCACATCGTAGGTCCCAACTGGCAGTCCCTCTATTAAAAAGTATCCTTGAGAATTTGTAACACCTGTATAACCACCCGGAGTCAGGGAAACTATTGTATTTGCAAAATCCACAGCAGATGCAAGAGTAATTGTACCCTCAAGAGTCCCCCTTGCAGCCTTCATGGTCACATCATCAAGTACCTTGTCTTCTCCTGCAGACAGGGTTGTAGATACTCTCACATCAACATATCCATTTTTATAGAATGATATGGTATACACCCCTGCAGGTATGTTGCTCAACATGTAACTACCATCTACATCTGTTGTGGTTGTACTCTGAACATTTCCACCAACAGTCGTGGTGCCAGAAAGGACCACATTCACTCCATCAAAACTCTGTGCACCCTCAAGGCTTACCATTCCGCTTATTGTGCCTGGTATTGGATCGAGTTGAACCTGATTTAGAACAGTCGTTTGATCTTCTGTAACTGTTACATCTGTAACACTTTTTGAATTAAAATTTGGTTTTGAAAAGGTTACCGTATATTGACCCACCGGAATGTCGGAGATCGTAAAATTACCTGAGCTATCTGTTAAGGTCTGATATCCTGACACAGAAAGTGACACCAATATACCTGAGTGATCACTCTCACCCGAAAGCACAGCCTGACCACTTATCGTACCTTTGGCAATCTGAAGGGTAATATCTGGAAGCTCAACCTTTGTACCTGGCTCAAGTACAACAGAAGATCTAGTTAACTTTTTATATCCATCATGTGAGAATTCAATGTCATAAGTACCATTGGGTATAGAAGAAATCTCAAAGGCACCACTGGTATCGGTTGTAGCAGTAAGACCCGTATTTATTAAAGAGACCACCGTGCCTTCAAATGTGGTTGCTCCCTCAAGAAAGACTCTCCCAACCAGAATAGAGGTAGTATCAAGAAGAATGTTTGCAGAAACGGTTTCAGTAACATTTCCTGCAGCGTCCATGAACTGTGCGTATACAGATCTCTGACCATCATCACCCTCTTTCAGTCGCCACTCCATGTGTGGAATAAAAGGTTGCCATGGGATATCGAGACCCGGGTCGTTGGCCACCTTCATCTGTTCTGCGTCTGTTACGTTGAAATCCAAAGATACGGTTAAAGATCCTGTCTTTTGAGCACCTCTATTGATGAGTATGGGGTCCTGTCCAAGAATGGGTGGAGTCATATCAAGAATAATGGTATCACTCACAACTTCGCTCACATTTCCTGCGGCATCTTTCAGCTTTATCCAGACAGTCTTTTCCCCCTCACCCTCAGGCAACACCTGTGTGATATTAATCACATAGGGCTGCCATGTCTCTGTATCGAAGGTGCCATCAAGCGAAATCATCATTTCATCTACACCTGATGTCTCTATATCACTGTTGTTTTCAGGTGCCGGATCAGTTGCATCTATGTTTAGCGACACGAGCCTATCCTGTGAATTGGTGTATTCATCGCCATTGTTGATGACAAAGCGATCTACAACAGGCGGAGTGGTATCGAGAACAATCTCAGCACTGTAGACATCTGAGATCTGACCAAACTCATCCTTGAACTTTGCATATATAGTGTTCAGACCATCACCCTCAGATTTCAAAGTCCAAGGCATCTGAGACTGAACAAGTACCCAGTCAGTATCTCCGAGGTCTGGATTAGAAAAATCAGGATCCTGACTCACCATCATGTACTGTACATTGCTAAAGGAGTTGAAAAGCAGAGTGACATCTCTTTTTCCGGTAAATCTGGCACCGGTTATCAGACTTCCATCCTCAGCCTCTGTCTGGATCTGTACGACAGCAGTTACAGGAATCATTACAATATCGTTTTCAATACGATGTACTTCATTTTCAGTTACTTCTACATTGTAGACTGTACCCGGGGTGTAATCCTGTTTTGATGTGTAAACTGTATATGTTCCTGCTGGTATATTATCTATGTAGAAGTTCCCATCAGTGTCTGAGAAGGTAACAAATACAGATTTATTAAATTCTACACCACCAGGAATTCCACCCTTACCCACAGATATCTGAACTCCAGAAAAGTCGCTTGCATCCTGGAGCACTACATGCCCAGACAGAGAACCTCTTGCAATAGTAAGCTCTACGGTTCCAAGATCGTATTCACCTCCGATATCTACAGATAAGGCATTTATAGTCTTTTTTGAAAAGCCCTCTGCTTCGAAAGTTATATTATAGATCCCGGCATGAAGCTCGAGTATAAATTCACCACTATCTGATGGTTTTGTTGTTACAGGACTACTCTTGCCTGACACATCCTGTGCAGTAATCTCAACCGCACCAAGATCACCACCCTCTTCAAGACTGATTTTTCCCTTTATCTTTGCCTTAGCCTGTATTTCTGTTGGTGCATCTGGATCATAAGGATTGCTATTTGGAATATCAGAAGAACATGCAAAACCAATAAAAGCAACTGCAATTAACCCTATCAATACCTTTTTATTCATAATAATCTCCATCTTCTCTATTTGACACTATAAATGATACCAAAACCCAAACTACTATTGTTAAGCCTTACATAAGGCATAAAATGTCTCTTTCTACCTGTTGTGACCTTTTCCCCAAGAAGGTCTTCACCATCCACACCGCTCACATAAGCATCTACAACATTTATCAACCAGAGGACCCCTGCGCCATAGAGAAGATAGTTCCTCGTTTTATAGTAACTCTCACCCTTTTGTTTAAAATTTTTTGCATCCTCAGAACTTGTAGAATCTTCATACTTTTTCTGATAATTCATCCCCAAAAGATGTGTCGCAATAGCACCACCTAAGAGTCCTACTTCAAGAGTCATAATTGTAAATCCCTTGGCAGGCTCTCTATTGTATATCTGCCCCCAACCAGGTATCAGTAATGACCTGAAGAGTGCATCCTTTTTTGAACGAAGCACAACAGCAGCACTTGATAAGGTAACAAGGTCCTTTGCCTTTATTACCATTCTGGCAGTGGTGAGTACCTTTGCAGTCTCCACAGAGATTATTCTGGCGTTGACGAGAAATTTATCACCTGCATCGGAGACACTACCCACAACCAGGGCCTGTGCACCTAAAAATTTACCCACCTTCGCTGCACTACTCTCATCTATCACTCCTGTTTGAGCAAGCTGGATCTCTTTGAGTGCCTCTGTCATCTTCTGTCTTTCAATAAGGTTAAAAAGATGGTCTCTCTTAAAATAGGTGGTAAGCTCTGCTGTTATTACACTACCGAGCTTTCTTTTTTTGGACTCTTCGCCATTTTCATCAAACTTTAAAACTGCAAGCCTCATGTATCGTGCATTCCCCGGGATGGTTCTGAAAGCATCTGCAATCTTATCTGCCATCTTTCTAATCTGTATATCTACCCCTTCTGCTTCATAGGTCTTTTTTTGTTGTTTTGTGGGCTTTTTATTGATCTTTTTTTCTTTTTTGTTTGCTTTTTTAACGATACTGCTTTTTTCTTTTTTTATACTATCCTTCTTTGAATTACTTTTATTTTTGGACTTTTTATTTTGTATCTTGGTTGTATTTTTTTTATTTTTCTTATCAGTTTTTTTGTCTTTTTTAGTAGACTTTTTTACCCTTCTATACCTCCTTCTGGCAAGAAGATAATCTTTTGTCTTAGAAGTGAAGTTTGTTCCTTCTCTGGCATCAAGCTGTAAAGGAATATTTACAATTAATAATAA
>CAYSBA010000035.1:0-8873 GCA_964429075.1 uncultured bacterium | reverse complement strand
TACCTCATATCACATATTTTATCTCTTCTCGTTGTCCTTTGATAGGTTTACAGAAATCGAGATTAAATATTGACAAAAAGTCAAAATGATGAGAATAAAGTATAAAATAGATAAAAAAAGATGGAGGGCAAATATGGATGAAGGAAGTAATTCTGTTGCAGGAATTGCACTTATTATTGCACTTCTGGCACTAATCCTTTCGGTAATGAATTTTGTTGGTATTAACCCGGCGATCTTTAGAATCCAGACAGAAAATGAATTGCAGGTTTCTAATGAGGTACAGACAAGGGTTCTACAAAAGAAGCTTGAAGTAATGAAAAAAAAGGCAAAAGAGAAAAAAAAGGTTGAATCAGAACAGAATACAGAACAAAAGTAAAAAAAGACAGAGAACAAAAAAGAGAATCAACCAGCAAGAAAAGAAAAATAGTAAATCATACTATAGCCACCTGTTGTCTTTATACCATCTATAGGTTTGATAGATACCATCTTTCAGGTCAATTTTATTTTTAAAGCCAAGCTCCTTTCTTATCTTATAGGAACGTGAGGTCCAGGCGGAGATTTTCATCTCAGTTATCTTGTCCCTGTCTAAAAGAGCAGGTTTTTTTGTAATGAATTTATAGAGTTCGCCAAATTGCGCAACCAGGCTTGATATAAATATGGGGGTCTTGAGGTTTACAGCCTGAGGATTTACAGCCTGTCTGAAAAATTCACAGATTTCAAGCCAGCTGTAGTCTTTATTATCATCAATAAAATAGATATTGCCAGATGCCTTATCAATATTATGTATTGCACAGAAGATCGATTCCACCACATCATTTACATGGATGATAGATATACGGGATTTACCATTGCCAGGTACAGGCAGGATTCCCTGCTTTGCCAGTTTAAAAAAGGTATAAACATCCTTGTCAAAGGGGCCATAGATTACGGGGGGTCTTAAGATGCAAAAGTTATTACAGTTGTATGCTCTATATACAGATTTGAGCATCAGCTCACCCATAAATTTGCTTCTCCCATAAGGAGTAATTGGACTTTCATAATGTTCTTCAGTGATAGGTTTATCTAATTTAGAAGGTCCTGCAGCAGCAAGGCTACTGAGATAGATCATAAAAGGCCTTTTTTCTGTGGTTAATACTGTTTGAGCTACTTTTTTCGTACCCTCTGCATTGGTTTTTATGTAGTCTTTTTCCGATACAGCCCTTACTGTTCCAGCAATATGAACCACTACATCTTCTTTGTTTACTTTATCAGCAATAATATCAAATTTTGAAAGATCAGGGATGATCAAAAGCTCAGCACCCCATTCTTTAAGAATAACTGCTTTTTTAGGATTTCTAACAGCACATGTAACATTGTGATTTTTTTGCAACAATGCCTTTACAAGGTTTTTGCCTACAAAGCCTGTAGCGCCTGTTACAAGTATATTCATGATAGCTTTTTACCGTAGATTCTGTATCGTTTATATAGTTTGCCACCCATGTTTTCTATTGGCCTATTTATCAGTACATTATCTTCAAGGGTCCAGGAGATTTCACCCCACTTAAAGCCGAGTCGCCTTGCTGTTATGAGTGTTTCGTAATATAAAACAGCCTCAATACCACGTCGTCTGTATCCCTCCTTTACACCAAGGATTATAAGTCTGCAGGTCTTTGGTCGTTTTACCTTAAGACCCCAAAGAAGTTTTAATATGCCAAATGGCAATAATTTACCATTCATATTGTGGAGGATCTCGTTTATGTTGGGTATTGTTAGCGAAAATCCAACAGGTCTATTGTCCACTTCTGCAAAGATACCAAGGTCAGGAATCACGATCATTTTGAGGTCCTCTGCCAGTTTCCTGAATTCTTTGTCTGTCATTGGCACAAAGCCCCAGTTTTTCTCCCAGGCTCTGTTGTAGATATCCTGTATTTTTTTTACCTCTTCATCAAATCTTTTAAGGTTGACAGTGCGTGTTTTTATATTCTTTTTGCTCTTTATTGTCTCAACAAATTTTTCTATCTTTTCTGGAACAGGTGCATCTGTGTCTCTTCTGTATGCGTATAGGTCTTTGTATTTTGTGTAGCCATTTTTTTCTAACAGCCTCATATAATAGGGTGGATTGTGTGTCATCATCACAAAGGGTGGTGTGTCAAAACCCTCAACCAAAAGGCCACATTCATGGTTCGTGTTAAAATTCATAGGACCAACGATTTCTTCCATCCCCTTTAACCTACAGAATTCTTCTGCTTTTTCTAACAACTCAATTGCTATTTCTTGATCATCTATGGTTTCAAAAAAACCGAACATGCCCCATTTTACGCCCTGAAAATCATTAAAATTGTGATCAATATGGGCAGTTATCCTCCCCACATCTTTTCCATGCTTTGTAGCTATAAAAAATTTGACCTCTGAATGTTCAAAAAAAGGATTTTTCTTTTTGTTAAAAAAATCTAATCTATCGAGTTCGAGTGGGGTGACCCAATTGGGATCATCTCTATAAATAAAATAAGGTTGCCGTATAAAACGAAGGAGCTCCTTTTTGTTGTTAATATCTATTTCAACAATCACTATGATCTCCTATGTGGGTTGTTAAATCACGCCATATTTTTTGCCAATTTTTTCAAACTCTTCAAGGACCTTATCGAGTTGCTCTTTTTTATGGGTTGCCATGTAGCTTGTCCTGAGGAGTGCACGGTTTGGAGGTACAGCAGGACTTAGAACAGGATTAACATAGACGCCAGCATCAAATAGATCCTTCCAGAAGAGCAGGGTCTTTGCCTCATCACCAATGATAATGGGAATTATTGGGGTCTCACTCTCTCCAGTATCAAAACCAAGTTGAACAAACCCCTGCTTAATGTATCTTACGTTTTCCCATAGTTTTTCAACAAGACCTGCATCTTCTCGCATAATCTTCAGGGCAGCTTTAACAGATGCAAGATTTGATGCGGGCATACTTGCTGAAAAGATAAGACTCCTTGCATGGTGTTTTATAAAGTCTATAACCTCTTTACTACCAGCAACAAAGCCTCCAAGAGATGCAAAGGATTTGCTGAATGTGCCCATTATGAGATCAACCTCATCATCAAGACCAAAGTGGTTTGCCGTCCCTCTTCCATGATCTCCAAGTACTCCGATAGAATGGGCATCGTCCACCATCAATCTTGCACCATATCGTTTGCAGACATCAACAATAGCATCTAATCTTGCAATGTCGCCCTCCATGCTGAATATCCCATCAACAACAACAAGCTTACCAACGTCATCTGGTGCTTTTTTTAGAAGTTTCTCCAGATCATCGGTATCATTGTGTCTGAATCTCTTTAGTACCCCACCACTTAGGATACATCCATCGATAATACTCGCATGATCCAGTTTGTCTATAATTACCCAATCGTCTCGTGAAACAATGGCACTTATTGTACCGAGGTTTACCTGAAAACCTGTACTGAAGACTATTGCCTTTTCTTTTTTTACAAAATCGGCAAGTTCCTCTTCAAGTTCATGATGAAGCTTTAGGGTTCCGTTTAAAAAACGTGAACCCGTGTTGCTTGTGCCATACTTTTTTATGGCCTCTATTGCTGCCTCTTTTACTTCTGGATGGGTTGTAAGACCCAGATAATTGTTGGATCCGCACATGATCATCTCTTTACCATCAATTATGGCAACAGGGCCATCATTCTGATCTATAGGGATGTAATATGGGTAGTAGCCAAGCTGTCTTGCTGCCTCTGCTGCCTCAAATCTCCTGCATTTTTCAAAGATATCTGGATGCTTTACGTTTACTCTCTTTCTTGACTCCAAGATTTTTTTGAAATCCAGGGTATTCATTTCAGTGTTCTCCAATCATTTAAGAATCTTTCAATACCTATGTCGGTAAGAGGATGTTTAAACATCTGAACAAGGACCTTATATGGGATTGTAGCAATATGGGCCCCACAGCGCATTGCATCGATTACGTGAGCAGGATGCCTTATGCTTGCAGCGATCACCTCTGTATCGAATCCATACTTTTCAATATATTCAACAAGACCATCAACCACCTCCATTCCATCATGCCCGATATCATCGAGACGCCCTATAAATGGACTGACAAAGGTTGCGCCTGCATTAACAGCAAGTATCCCCTGATTTATACTAAAAATGAGTGTAGCATTTGTCTTGATTCCTTTTTTAGATAGCCTACTAATTGCCTTTATGCCCTCTTTGTCCATTGCAATCTTGACATTTATATTAGGATGGATCTGTGAAATTCTTTCTGCCTGTTTTACAATCTCGTCAGCGACCTGTGCTGTGGCTTCATAACTAACAGGGCCATTTACAATGTTACATATTTCTGTAATCGCTTCGTCAGGATCAAGACCGGCCTTTTTTAAAAGTGATGGATTTGTGGTTACTCCTTCAATAACTCCCCATGATGCAGCCTCTTTTATCTCATCGATTATAGCACTATCAATAAAAAGCTTCATCTGTTCCTCCTGCTTTAATTAACTATATTGTTATAAATTGATGAAGGGTAGAAGTGATTGAGTTTTATTCGTTTTTACCCTTTAACCATTTATCAATAACACCATCACCATCGGTGTCTATGCCGATCCTATTTAACTCACCCTTATCGTAGTATTCCCAGTAATCTACCACCCCATCTCCATTCATGTCTCTCTCTTTTTTAACAATCTGTTTATTTTCGAAATACTTCCATAGATCTGGTTTCTGATTAAAATCTGTATCCATTTCCTGCTTTACAAGTTGGCCTCCCTGGTAGTAGCTTGTAAGATCTATCTTACCGTCAAAATCGAGATCAACCTCATCCTTTATCTTGTTTCCCTTTGGATCAAAAAATTCAATAACATCTATCTTCCCATCCTGATTCAGATCTGTCTTCTTCTTTACCAATATCTCTTTATCACCCTCTTTTTTAAAGTATTTCAGGACATCAGGCTTCTGATCACCATTGAGATCATACTTTTTGACAATATATCCTGATGTATCCTTTTCCTTTTCCATGGTGGGTACAGCGCTCTTTTTCTGTTCTTTTTTAACGATCGGTTTATGTGATGCACAGGCTGCAATAAATATTAAGGTTAGGGCAAGAAGTCCTTTTTCAACTAATCTGTTCATATTTACCTCTTTTTTAAATTTAAGATGAATTTATGTAGTGATTACATCAAGGAGACAAAATGGTCAAATATTTATTGTCTGGAATTTTATGCTATTGACATTTTATGTCGATTTGTTTATATTGGAAAAATATTTTTACAAAAGGAGGAGGTATGTTTAAAAATACAGCCATCAGGATCGTATTTTTATTGATGTTAGCAGGTCTTCTTTTCTCATGCAAACAAAACGAAAAAAATGAGCCACCTATTGCTTCAGCACAGGCAGACAAAACTGATGTAAAAGTAGGTGATTGGGTACAGCTTGATGGCTCAAAGAGCCGTGATCCAGAGGGGGCAGCTCTAAAGTACAACTGGCAGATCATAGCAATGCCTGCTGGCAGTAATGCGGTGTTAAATAATCCTGAGTTACAGAAGCCATCTTTTCAGGCTGATAAACCCGGAGATTATACGGTTCGACTTGTTGTTTATGATGGGTTTCTTTACAGCAAAGCATCTGATGTAACTGTTACAGCAACAGATGTAAATCACGCTCCTGTAGCAGTAGTGGGTGCAAACAGACAGGCACCGGTTGGTCAGGAGGTTGTACTCGATGGTAGCAGCAGTTATGATCCCGATGGTGATGAAATAACCTACAAATGGTATTTTCTGTCCAAACCCAACCGTTCTGTTGCAGAATTTGCAGAGGGCACAGATACTACCTCTCAAGCAAAATTTACACCCGATGTTGAAGGTGATTATGTTATAAATCTTATTGTAACCGATGTTAGAGATGATGCAACAGAGCAACTCAGCAGCAGTCCTGCAACGATAACAATCAGAGCAACCCGCGGCAACAGCGCACCTGTGGCAGTTGCAGGCCAGGATGTTACTGTAAATGTGGGGCAGAGGGTAACCTTTAATGGAAGCGGTAGTTACGATCCTGATGGCGATTCTTTATGGTACAGCTGGTCGATTGTGAGCGCACCTGCTGGTAGTGTTGCAACCCTGCGTAACGCAACAAGTGTTATGTCTTATTTCACACCAGATGTCGAGGGTGATTACGAGATTGGTCTTGTAGTCTCCGATGGGTTTACATCGAGTGAGATGGATACAGTGGTTGTTACTGCCGTACTGGGTAATGTACCACCAGTTGCAGTTGCAACTGCAAAAAAGAGTGTGCTTTTAAACAAGGTAGTTAACCTTGATGGTACAATGAGCCATGATGACAATCTTGATACTATAACCTACAACTGGACATTTCAATCAAGGCCCGATGGTAGTTCTGCCGTGATAATGAATTATACCTCACCTGTTGCAAGGTTTATCCCGGATGTGGAAGGTGAATATGTAATAAATCTATATGTAAATGATGGTGAGTTTACAAGCGAGCCTGCCAGGCTTGTTATAAATGCATACAAACAGGATGCGCCACCTGTTGCAGTTATTACAGGTCCTTCCTATGTCAAATTTGGAGATGATCTGACCTTAAGTGGTGAGACAAGTTACGATCCTGATGGTAATACCCTCACTTACAAATGGAGCTTAGATTCAGTGCCAGAGGGTAGTGCAGTTACCTTGACAGACGATACCCAATCAAGCCAGACCATCACTCCTGATGTTGAGGGAGATTATGTCTTTTCTCTTGTGGTAAACGATGGTACTCAAGATAGTGATCCTGCTACCTTTACTGTGACTGTTAAATCAGATTCAATACCACCTGTTGCAGTTGCAGGATCCGATATAGATGTAGAGATTGGTGGAGAGGTCATCTTAGACGGCAGCCAGAGTTATGATCTTGACGGTCAAATAGATAGTTATCATTGGTTCTTTATTTCTACGCCCGATGGTTTTGATGGGTCTTTAATAAGACAAGATACAATAAATCCTGGCTTTACTGCATCAACAGGCGGGATATATATTATTGGTCTTTTTGTTCAGGATAATGATGGCCTCGTTAGTGATCTTGATACAGTGGTGGTCAATGCAAAAACCGACAACAGGCCTCCTGTAGCAAATGCTGGTTCAGATCTTCTTGTTGCTCTTTCTGATGCTGCAAATGGTGTAACACTCGATGGTTCTTTAAGCTTTGATCCTGATGGTGATACCCTGAGCTTTACATGGAGTTTTGTATCAAAACCAAATGGTAGCTCAGCTGTTCTTGATTCAACAGATACTCAGACAACTACATTTATACCCGATGTGGTTGGAGATTATGTAATCAGCCTGGTTGTATCTGATGGTGCAGATGTAAGTGATCCAGATCTTGTAACAGTAACGGTATACGAAGACAATACTCCACCTGTTGCAGTGGTACCCTCAAGCTACATTGTAAAGGTAAACGAACAGGTTGTGCTTGATGGTTCATCATCCTACGATGTAAACAACGATACACCCCTTAGCTATGAGTGGAGCTTTGTAAGTATACCTTCAGGAAGTGCGATAGACACAACTCCTGGAATTGATTCAACCTTCAGCTTTACACCCGATGTAGAGGGTACCTACAGAGTCAAATTAAGGGTCACAGATTCAAGGGGTCTCTGGGATGAAGCTACTGTAGATGTAAATGCTATTAAGGGCAATGCTGCACCTGTGGCAGATGCTGGTAAAGACCTTGTAACTCAGGTGGGTCTTCAGGTTGATCTCGATGGTTCTGCCAGCTATGATCCAAACGGCGATACCCTGACTTACAGCTGGCGTCTTGTTAACAAACCGACAACAAGCTCATTAAGTGTATCCGGTGATTCTGTCAATTACAGCTTTACGCCTGATGTTGAGGGTATCTACGTGCTTGAGCTTACCGTAACAGATCCAGATGGTGCATCAGACTCTGATACTGTCCAGGTAACAGCCATAGCAGGGAATGCTGCACCTGTTCTTGTTACAGAATTTGATCCTATCATAGTAAGGGTAGGGCAGCAGGCAACGGTAGATGCCTCAAATTCTTTTGATCCCAACCCAGCCGATACAATTGAGTGGAATTTCCGAGTCTCTTCTAAACCCGAGGGAAGCAGTGATCAAAATGTCAGTTATGCATGGACAGACTGGAGCACTAATGGAGTATTTCAGTTTACACCCGATGTTGCAGGTGATTACAATGTTGATATACTTTTGAGGGATAATAATGGCGCTGTAACGAGTGGATCTGTTACTGTAAGAGCGGTTGTTGGTAATGTACCTCCAGTGGCTGTGTTAAATGGAGACACAATAGTTGTATTAGGTAACGAAGCAAGCTTTGATTGCAACGGTAGTTATGATCCAGATGGTGGAGATGTTACATGCCACTGGCAGGTTACCCAGAAACCGGATTACAGCCTTGTGGATGTAACAGGCTCAGTGAGCGGTGATACATTTAGTTTCACACCCGATATTGCCGGCACATATGGTGTTAAACTTGTCGTACAGGATGTTGACGGAAGCAGTGCAACTGCCTTTGCAAATCTAGTAGTTACTGTTAGCAATGTAGCACCTGTTGCAGTGGCCGGGGATGATTTAAGCTGGAGTAAGAATGTAGCAGTAACACTTGATGGATCAAACAGCTACGATCCAAATCCGGCTGATACCTTTGATACCCTTTCGCTTGAGTGGGAGATCCTGTCTGTACCTGCTGGAAGCAGCGTACTTACTGGGACATACAGTGGGACAACCCTTACCTTTACACCTGACATAGTGGGTAATTATGTTGTTCAGCTAATAGTAACCGATACAGGAGGATTGAGCTCAAGCGATGTAGTTACAGTTACTGCAGTAAATGATGCACCTGTGGCAGAGTTAGAGGCAATAACTTCAAACGGTGCA
>CAYSBA010000034.1:0-8920 GCA_964429075.1 uncultured bacterium | reverse complement strand
ACTCAACCCTTATTACACAATCTTCAATATATAATTTTCAGAAGAGTGATTTAATATTGCCCCAATACCTCAGGATATCATTCCTGAAGGCAACGAGCATAAGCAGTATCAGCAGTCCGAGACCTATATAGTTTGCAATCACCTGCACAATCTCCGGTAGTTCCCTCTTGATAAGTGCCTCTATAGAAAAGAACACAAGATGCCCTCCATCAAGAATTGGAATAGGCAGCAGATTTAGAAGTCCAAGGTTCAGACTGATAAAAACCATTATAAATAAGTATTGAATAATGCCCGATCTTGCAGCCTTGCTTGCCACATCGAGTATCATAATGGGACCACCAAGATTGTTTAATCCTACCTGACCTGTCAGGAGCTTATAAAAGCCTTTAAGAATCATGGACATGGTCTCATTATACTTAAAATAGGTCATAACAATACCTCTTGGTACACTGAAGCCAAGACTGACCATTTCTCCTGGTATTATTGTATCTGGATCTGAAACAACCCCAATATAAAATGTGTGTCGTTTGCTACCAAAGGCTCCTCTGAAGTCTATACGTTCTGGAGTTATCTTAAATTTTACCCTTTTAGTACCGCGTTCGATCTCCAGTTCCACCTCTTTACCTTCTCCAAGTGAAAGCTCTTCGCTCAATTGAAACAGTGCAACAAAAGGCCTACCATTTACAGAAAGTATCCTGTCGCCTTCCAAGATACCTGCCCTCATCGCAGGTGAATCCTTAAGTACTCTGTAGACAAGTTGGGATGCAGGGAAAATTCCATCAGGAAAGGTGGGCAGTCTCTTTTCCAGGACTATCTCTGGATCAATCTCGTTGAGCCATCTAATAATACCAAGTGATCTTTGTATCGTAATGCTACAACCATTTTTACAGAATCTTTTTAGTTTTTCTAAAAGATCGTTATAATCAACTACAGACTTCCCACCTATTTCCAGAACTCTATCAAAATTTCTAAGCCCCATTTTATGAGCCAGACTATTTTTTTTAACACCAATGACTGCAGCAAATCTTGCGCTGCTGATCCCGAGACGACCGGCAGATATCCTGTCTCCCAATCTATCTATTGTCTCTCTCTTTTCAGGTATTGTAGATAGTTCAACAAGTTTATTATTCCTTTCAACAACAACCTTTGTCTTTTTTTGGGCCCTTTCTGATATTAGTTTGCTCATGTGACTCCACTCAAACACCCTGTGACCGTCGACAGAGATTATTTTATCACCCACCTTAATACCTGCACGTTCGGCCGGGCTTTCTGGCATCACAGTTCCAACGACAGGAGGTGTTGTAGAGTAAGGAAGGGTGTAGATAAAAAGGAAAATAAAAACAGGAAATATTAGATTAGATAAGGGACCGGCAAGTACGATCAGAGACTTAACAAGAGGTCTCTTTGCTGAAAATGAGCGATGTATCATCGATTCATCTATCTCTTCATCGGGCTCTTCACCAAGCATTTTTACATACCCACCAAGGGGCAAAAGGCTCAAGCAATACTCTGTCTCTCCAATCTTTTTTTTAAGGATTACAGGGCCAAAGCCAACTGAAAATCTTTCAACATATACCCCTGATAATTTTGCTACGACGAAGTGTCCTGCTTCATGAACAACTATGAGGATTCCAAGCAATAAAACTGCAAAAATAAAGCTCATCCTACAACCTCTTTTAATGTTCTTTCAACCTTTTCTCGTACATAGCTGAGACTGTCAGGGCCATCAAATGGTTCTACTTTATAATTATCAAAGCATTCCCTAAGGAATCTTAAAAACTCATCAATACCTATTTTCTTTCCAATTGCCATAGAGGCCAGCCTCTCATTTATCATAACCGATGCAGGTGGAGCATCATCTCCCTGCAATGCAAAATCAAGATAGACAAAATAAGCAGGAAATTGCTCTCTGTCCAGCCTCTTGAAATCGAGTCTATTTTTATACAGTATATCCAGACTGCCATCTGAAGGTTCTTTTACCTGAATTCCTGCCTCTTTTAATGCAAGAGCAATAGGCCTTTTCATATCTGGAGGATATAAAACAGAGATTACATGACCATCGGTAAATTCCACCATACCATGAACAATGCTCTGTCTATGTACCAGGACCTCGATTTTTGTAACCGGAATATTAAACAGATATTTTGCCTCTATTACCTCCTGTGCCTTATTTACCATAGTAGCAGAGTTGAAGGTTATTAGCTTTCCCATATCCCAGGTAGGATGATCCAGAATCTCCTCTATAGTCATCTCTGTTAAATTTTTCCCGCACCTGAAAGAGGGTCCACCAGATGCGGTAAGCACTATCCGCTTTATATCCCTGTCTCTGTAGACATTAAGTATCTGGTATATTGCAGAGTGTTCCGAATCTACAGGGATCAATTTTATGTTTGACTCCTTTATCCTTTTCATCACCACACTGCCACATGCCACCACCGATTCTTTGTTGGCAAGTAGTATCGTCTTTCGTTCTTTTATTGCAGCAAGTGTATACTCCACTCCTCCAAATCCAGATGCAGCGTTTAGTATGACATCGCAATCCTTGATGAGTTTCAAAAGTGCATCTTTGCCAGAGATGATCTCTGTATCTCTGTACAGCCCTGTTTTACTCTTCAGACTAAGGTATGCATCCTCGTTTAGAACAACAGCATATTCTGGATGGTATCTTTCAATCTGACGCTCAAGATTCAAGACATCAGACATACAGCATATTGCGAGTGAAATGCCGCAATTCTCTTTAAGAACAGCAAGTGCCCTTTGACCAATTGAGCCAGTTGAGCCGATAATTAAAAGTCGCATTATCAGGGGACTGTGTATTTCACAAGCACAATATTGTAGAGGAGATTACCGTCACTATCATAGGCAATCTCCATATTTGTAACATAGGCTGTGTTATCCTGAAGTGTACCGGATATGTAAAAGCCATACCCACCTTCTGTCAAAAGAGGAATGGGAGATACCCATTGACCTGTTACATCCCTGTAGACTACGTATAAGTCAGAATTTGTTTGATCCTGATAAAAAATTAGGGGTCTATTGTCAGAGGTAAAGAGCAAAAGACTATCTGCGCCGACAATTGTAGATATCCCGGTGGAAAGACCTGCATCTGCAATTTCCCTTGTGGTGGAAAGGTCAGAAAGATTGACCGAGAGATATACAAGATCTGAATTCATCAGATCCTCGTAGGAGATACCTGCAGAGCCCTCTGGGGAGAGTTTTAAAGAGCAGTATATACCAACATCTTCACCAGAACCACCATCCAAAACAACCGGTTGACTGAAACCACCCTGTCCATCACCTACAGCAAGTTTCAGGGTTCCCTCTGTTCTGTCATAGTATGCAATAACAGGGTTGCCATTTTGATCTATTTCTAAATCAGGAAACAGACCTGTAGACATTGGAATGTCAACAAGGTTGGAGGGGGTCAGCTCCTTTATACAGCTCCCATTGTAACATACCTCGCCATTACCGCATGCAGGATCACAGTCCTGGGTGGGCTCATGACATTCACCACTGTCTCCAATATCCATGCATACCTCAGGGTCCTGACATGCATAGTCATTGCACGGACCTACAACCTTGTCCATAATGTCTACATCAACAATAGTCCAGTCAGATGGATCAACTGGATCTGTAGTATTTGCAACGGCGTATCTTAGACCAGAAAGTTTTTTATCTGGATTTTCAGGATCAAAACCAAGATCCATAAAGTATGCAATGTGAGGGATACCATTTGAATCGAGAGCAAGGTCTGCATATTTCCCAACATCTCCACCATCTATCCTATCTACGGTCACAACTGTCCATGTATCTGAACCTGAATAGTAGTAAGCATACTTCAGCGCACCATTTTCTCTATCATAGTACGCAATTCTTGGATCATCCTGCGAGTTCAGCTCTAATGAGGTATAAAGCCCAACATCAGGGCCAGGGTCTTCGATTCCCTTTCTAATTCCATTTGGTGAACCCACAACATTACCATCTTCAGGTATACCATCTATGTATTCCCAGCCTGTCATGTTACCATTAAGGTCCAGATGAACGAGGACAAGATCCCCGTAGATATCATCGTAAGTACTTACAAGTATTTCCTGACCTGCCAATTCCATATCGCTATAGCGACCAAGACGACCCGGTGCAAGTGGTGGTAACTCTTCACATTCACACTCTGCGACGCAGCAAAAATTCTCACCCATCTTTTTGGGATCCTTAAGTACCGGTAGATATCCCGGCTCACAGCTAATGCCCTCACAGGATGGTGGTGCATCAATACATTCGTTACTCGGAGTAAAACAAATCTCGCCATCAGCACAGGATGCATCACAGGGTGCAGATGGGACACAACTATTGTTAAAACAGACAAGACCTTCTGGACATGGATTCAAATCATCACAGAATTGAAATCTACACACCTTAGTGTCCCCTATCTCCTGACAGGTCATGCCAGGGGTTTCACAATCATCATCGCTTTCGCACACCACGCCACGCTCCTTACACAGGCCGGTAATATCCTGGCACCACTGGCCAGGACAGCAGGGATTGTCAGTAGAACAGCGTTCATCCACACACTCTCCATTTCTGAAAACCTTGCCGTCGGGACAAAAGACCTCTACACCACATGCACACTCGCCCATCTTATACTCATCTGTATCTTTTTTGGCAGGTCTAAGCCCTGGTCCACATTCAGGCATTACACAGCTTTTGTTATCTGCACTTGCAACATAAGGTGGAACACAGTTTACCGGTTCTTTACCACAGGAACAGCTGTGCAAAATGGTAAAAATAGAGAATAACACAACCGAGGATAAACAAAAATAAAACATTTTTAATTGCCTCATAGATCTCTCCAAGAGATTATATTCGCTATAATATTATCATTTAAGGTACAAATATTCAAATGCCAGAAAAGGCTAAGGTGATGTAAAAATTCGTTCATAAACTTGACTCAATCAATAAGATGCATTAGAAATAAATATACTTTAAACTTATAATTTTCTGCTCTAAGGAGATGTTATGATTACAAAAGATGATGTTATGAAGGCCCTTTCTGATGTCTTTGATCCAGAGCTTGGCCTCAATATTGTTGAGATGGGTCTGGTCTACGATGTTAGGATTGAAGATGAGGGTAAAAAGGTACATGTAGATATGACCCTTACGACACCAGGATGTCCACTACATCAGACCCTTGCTTATGCTGCAAGAAGGGCAATAGAGGGACTGGATGGTGTAGAAGATGCAGAGGTTGAGCTTGTATGGTCACCGCCCTGGAGTCCTGACAAGATGACAGAAGAAGCAAAGAGAAAGATTGGATACCTATAAGATTGTTGAACAAAAAGATCCTTTTTTTATCAGATTACTTTAAAAAAAGATACAAAAAGAGGGTAGTAAAGATACCAGTTTGGGGTCCCTTCAGCTGTCCCAACATAGATGGCAGTCTATCAAAAGGAGGGTGCACATACTGCAATATGAAATCAATCTCTCCTACCTGGTTTAAAGGATCATTCGATTACCAGAATCAGATAATAGAGGGTATAAAAAGGGCAAGAAGAAAAGATATTGCAGGTGTAATTGCCTACGTGCAAAATCACACACCAACCTATGGAAAGATCGAAGAATTGAGAAAGATACTCGATGTGGTACGTGACATAGATGATATTGTGGGGATAAGTATTGCCTCAAGGCCAGATACTCTGAGTGATGCACTCTTTTTTTTACTACAAAAGATAAGGCCCAGGTTTGGGGATGAGATATGGATTGAAATCGGGCTGGAGATTGCCGATGACAGAATTCTTAAGGAAACAAACAGAGCACATACTGTTGATGACTTTATTAATGCTGCAAACAGGATTAAAAAAGAGGGGTTTAAACTTGTGACACATATTTTGTATGGTCTACCCGGTGAGACAGAATCATCGGTAAGTAATACAGTGCAGGTTTTAAAAGAGACATCGCCCTGGGGGGTCAAATTTCATAATTTGATAGTTACAAAAGGTACAAAGATTGCAAGAGATTATTTGAACGGGAGTTTTGTCCCACAACAAAGAGATGTTTATGTTAAAAATGTTGTCAGGACACTTAAAGGATTACCACAAAATGCTGTTGTACATCGTCTCTATGCAACAGCAAAGCCTAATCATGCCATCGCACCAGAATGGTCAAAAAAGACCCATATAATAAGGAGAGAGATTCTATCTATGTTGCAGAAGGAGTGATGCTTTGTTTTGTGATATTGAATCTATTCCACCCATCTCAAAGGTAGTCTTAAAGGATGCTGCGCTGGATAATATTTTAAAATTTACATTAAATGGTGTCAGTGGTCTTCATAGAAGAGAGGTGTTTGGTTTTTTGCTTGGCGAAATTAAAGATTCTGTAGCAACCATACATAGGTCCCTTGTCTATCATGGTGGCAAGAGCTCACAAAAAAAGATCTTTTTTGTTGAGACAAGACTTATTAATAGGGCCAAAGAGATCGAAGCCTTAACAGGACTTGATTATCTTGGTTTGTTTCACTCACACATACCACTTTCTGGCAGGACCCTTGCTGTCTTTAGCTATGTAGATCGGTACAACATGTATCACGACAGTAATTCAATTGTAGAAGTACTTGTTGCCATATTTGAAAAAAAAGAGGGCCTGAAAGGTGTCTCACTAAAAAATCGAATAATTGTACATCAGGGACGTGTTACCTTTCTTTTAAGTACTTATGTAAAAAAGGTTGGACAATCCAAAAAAAAATATATAGCCCTTGGAAGGCTTGAACCAAGTTTTAGTATCCAAAATAGGAATATTCAAGAATCCTTACAAGTACATTAGATAGACCGTGGTACAGGGTACACCCAGCTATTGTACCATCTTTTTCTCTCATCCAGGAGAACAAAACAGAAGGAAAGATCACTCCAAGTCTTACAGGCCTTGGATCTGTAAATATATGACCGACTGAAAATATAATCGCAACAACAAGCATATATAAACCTACCTTTACACCAAATAACATCTTAGTTGGGGGGATCAGTCTTTTTAATCTATCGTGTAGATATCCCCTAAAAAAGAGCTCTTCAGGGAGGGCTACTCCAAAAATATGAACGAAAATAAGATAAAGGGTATTATGAGGAAACCTTAACACAAATTGTCTGTCAAAGAGTAATAGTTGCCAGATGTGAAAGCCAATACCAAATAGAGGAACAGTAATCAGAAATAGAACTATAGCTCTTTTTAAAGAATGGAGGCTACCTTTTAAAATAAATCCAATTTCATCAATATCTCTGTTCTCTTTTTGAAGGATAAAAAGGGGAATAAAAAGCATAAAAAAAGCCGGTAATGACCCAAAAATCTCTCCTGACAAACCACCTTTGGGTGCAAATCTGATGAGGAAAGACAGAAGATATATAGTAAGAACAGAGAGGGTAGTCTCAATTATAAGACGACCCTCCCTCGCATTTATATGAGGCACTAAATCTTTCCAATAAGCATCAGGGCAACGATCAATGCGTACAGTACCAAGGACTCTATCATTGCAAGTCCTAGGATAAATGGTGTGAAGATTTTGCCAGATGCCTCAGGATTTCGAGCAATTCCATCTAATGCCGTAGATGATGCTTTACTCTGACCAAGAGCACCACCAAATGCTGCTATACCAATACCGATGCCTGCTGCAATAGCAATCAATCCAGCTGAACCACTATGTGTTCCACCACCTTCAGCAGCAAAGGCAGTCAGCGATGGGACTAAAAGTGTCCCTAAGTAGATTAGGGTTCTGGAGATTCTGGATAACTTGGTCATGTTACTCCTCCATTAGGTGTTTGGGTTTAAATTAATGCCCTTCTGCCTCTTCGACAGCAAGGGCTATATATACCACAGTTAAAAGACAAAACACAAAGGTCTGCACAAAGGCCACAATAAGACCAAGCAGCATAAGTGGTATCGGTATAAACATAGGAACAAGAAGCAGGAAGATACCAAGTATCGTATGATCACCCATCATATTACCCATCAACCTGATAGATAGAGACATAGGTCTTGCAAGATGACTAATTAGTTCAATAGGAAGCATCAAAGGTGCAATAAACCAGCCTATTTTTGAACCAATAGGATTAGCTATATGGGTTAAGTATCTTATCAACCCCTGTTTTCGAATTCCTATCCAGTTATAATAAAGAAAGACAAATATTGCACAGGCAAGAGTTGTATTAAGATTGCTTGTTGGTGGGGCGAATCCTGGTACAAGACCAAGGAGATTAGAAAAAAGGATAAACAGCGCCAGTGTAGCCACTACAGGAAAGTGCTTCGGACCTTCTGGACCTATTAAATCTTTCATCAGACTAAGAGTGGCTTCAAGGACCAGATCAACGAAACCGGCCAAGGAAAACCCTGATGGTGGAATCACACCCTCTTTAAATGATTTGAGATATCTCTTATAGATTAAGACAACAACGAACAATACCAAAAGTACAAATATAGCGGTGGCAACATGCGACATTGTAACATGAGTCCTGTTAAACCATGTTACACCAAAACTTTCGGAGAGTCTTTCAAAAAGATCAGACAACCCGGGTATGAAATCAAGCCAGGTCTTATGTTCTGGCATTATCAGCTCCCTCTAAAAGTTGATCTTTATAGAGGCCTGCTGCGATGATTGTTGCTATGAAAAGGCTTGAGATACCTATGAGCAGACCATATGGATCTATTTTGAAACCCAGTATAAGGATTGTAACTACAGAAAGCAAAAGAAGTGGCTTAAATGCATAGAATATCTTTGATCTCTTTGATATCTTGTGTTTTTTTAAGAATATGGACTCAAAGATGACAATATTAAAATAAACGGAAAGATAAGAAACAGACCATCCACAAAATACAGAAAGAGGGTCATATTTGCCAAAAATAATAATGTAGAGCAGAATATCTGCCTGAAGCACAGATAACC
>CAYSBA010000033.1:0-9222 GCA_964429075.1 uncultured bacterium | reverse complement strand
GATACAGGGAATGTAATGCAGGGGACAATAGTGACCTCCGAATATGATTCTCTACTTGTGAAGGTTGTAAGCTGGGCACTTACCTTTGAACTTGCTACAAAAAAGATGGTAAGGGCACTTAGAGAAATGAGAATAAGGGGTATAAAGACCAATGTGCAGTTTCTCGAAAAGGTGGTGAGTCACCCTACTTTTATTAAGGGAAAGGCAACTGTAAATTTTCTTGAAGAACATCCAGAGGTATTTGTTTTCCCCGAAAAAAAGGACAGGGCAACAAAACTACTCAGATTTATTGGAGATACAATAGTTAACAGTGAAAGAAGACCACCATCTATAAGCTACAATGAGTACATAGCTTCGAGAAACAGGATCCTGGAGAAAATCAGATATCTTAAAGAAAAGAGTAAAAAATACCATTGTAACATACCAAGACCAAAAGAGATTCTTGATACAAAAGGGCCTTATTATCTTTCAGAGTGGTTACTTGCATCAAGTGATCTTAAGATTACTGACACAACCATGAGGGATGCACATCAATCTCTATTCTCAACAAGACTCAGGACCTTTGATATCCTCCCGATTGCAGAATTTATTGAATATTCACAACCAGATCTCTTTTCCTGTGAGGTTTGGGGCGGAGCTACCTTTGATGTTGCTCTGAGGTTTTTAAAGGAGGACCCATGGGAGAGGCTCAGGAAGATAAGAAATGTCATGCCAGGTACTCTTCTTCAGATGCTACTGAGGGGTAAAAACTGTGTTGGCTACTCATCTTATCCAATAAAAGTGGTGGATGCATTTATAGATAGGGCATCAGAAACAGGAATAGATGTCTTTAGAATATTTGATAGCCTTAATGATGTTGAAAATATGCGCCATTCTATTGATAGGGTGATAAAGGCTGGCAGAGTTGCTGAGGTTGCAATTTGCTATACCGGTGACGTTACTTCCAGATACGAAGATAAATACACAATTGACTATTATATTGACCTTGCCAAAAAGATTGAGGATACAGGGGCGCACATACTTGCCATAAAGGATATGGCAGGCCTTTTAAAACCAGAGGCTGCAACACTTTTGATTTCTGAGATTAAACAAAATGTTAGGATCCCTGTTCATCTACATACCCACGACTCAACCGGACTGAGCATATTGACGGTTTTAGCTGCAGCAGATGCTGGAGTGGATATAGTTGATTGTGCAGTCGGTCCATTTTCTGGTGGCACATCCCAGCCATCGCTTGAGAAGGTGCTGATAGCAATGGCAAACCACAAAAGAAAACCTGTAGTGGATCTAACAGAGCTTATCGATTTATCAGATTATCTGAGGACACTCAAAAGACTTTATCAACCCTTCTCTGTTGATATCCCTCTCGATACGATGGATGTGTATAGATATGAAGTACCAGGAGGACAGTTTTCGAATTTATACAGGAGGGCTGAGAGTCTCGGACTTGCAAAAAGGTGGCGAGAGGTACTTGAGGCCTATCGTCTTGCAGATAGCATGCTGGGTAGATTACCTAAGGTAACACCATCATCCAAGATGGTTGCCGATTTTGCAATGTTTATGGTTCAAAATGATGTAAACAGAGAAAATTTCATGGAGAAGATAAGAACACTCGATCTGCCAGTCTCTCTTGTTGATTATTTTGAAAAAAGACTTGGAAATCCACCCTTTGGCTTCCCGGAGTGGGCTTATGAACTCGGCCTTGTTTCTAAAAAGAAGAATAAAGGAAAAAGAGAAAAAAATATAGATCAAAAGATAGAGGATGTAACATCATATATGTTCCCGGAGCCATACAGAGACTTTTTAAAACATCTTGATAGATTTTCTGATGTCTCTGTCCTCGATAGCTACACCTTTTTCTATGGTATGAAGATACTCGATGAGATATGGACCGACATAGAGCCTGGCAAGACATTGATTATAAAGTTGATTTCTATAGGAAGAACAGATGAGAGGGGTAAAAAAAGGATCTTTTTCGAATTAAATGGCCATCCAAGGGATATAATTGTAGATGATAATTCTGCTGTAATACCTGAAACAAAGAGGGTAAAAGGAGACCCAGAAAATCCATCTCATGTTGTGAGCAGTATCTCTGGTAAGGTGATTGCTGTGCTTGTTTCCGTCGGTACAGTGGTAAATGCAAATGATCCTGTTATAACAGTAGAAGCAATGAAGATGGAGACCAATTTCTATGCAAAATCAGGCGGAACAGTTACCGAAATTTTCGTAAAAGAGGGAGACCAGGTAGAACCTATGGACCTTCTCTGTATTGTAGAATAACTTTTCTATGGTGTTTTTATGGATAGGGTGGTGATAGTCGGTAGACCAAATGTGGGCAAATCTGAGTTGTTTAATCAGCTTATAGAAAAAAGAAAATCGATTATTCATGATAGTCCAAATCTGACAAGGGACTATATGGTAGATATATGGGAACTATGGGATGGAACCTGTGTTGAAATTGTTGATACAGGTGGTCTTGTCTCAGATACAAGCGAAGATAATATCCTTTCGCTTGTAAAATCCATGGTCCTTTCTGTGATGAAATCTGCAGATGTTATTCTGATGGTAGTTGATGCAAAAGAGGGTGAGCATCCAGAAGATATAGAGATCTTTAGACTTGTCAAAAAATCACAAAAACCATTTATTATCGTTGCTAACAAGTGTGATCACAGAAAGTTTGATAACTATATATGGGACTTTCAACATCTGCTTGATTTTGAGATTATTCCCATCTCAGCAAAACACAGAAGGAACCTTGACATACTTGAAGAAAGACTGAAGGCACTGCTCATGAAAGAAAAGCCAGTTGATTCATATGAAGAGATTGGTGATTTACCAAAAGTTGCAATTGTTGGAAGGCCAAATTCGGGAAAGTCCACCTTTTTGAACACCATTGCTGGATTTGAACGATCACTTGTAAGTCCTGTTCCATTAACCACAAGGGATAGTATCGATACTACAATAGATACAGAATGGGGGAGGATTATACTTATTGATACCGCAGGGATAAGGAGGAAAGCCAGAAGAGGTTCTGTAGTAGAAAGGTTGTCTGTTCAGCGTAGCAGAGGAGCTATCGATAGATCAGATGTCTGTATCTTGCTTGTTGATGCCACCGAAAATATTAGACATCAGGACCTTTCACTTGCGGGCTACGTGCTCGGAAAAGGTAAGGGACTTGTTGTGGGTTTGAATAAACAGGATTTGATTGATAACACAAAGGAGGTGATCTTTAAGGCAAAGGAGCGTCTTAAATTTGCCCGCTATGTGCCAATCTATAGTCTATCTGCTTTAAATGGCAGAGGGATTAATAATATTATTAAAGCAGCCATAGAAATATACAGTGAAAGAAAGAAAAGAGTACCAACATCTCAACTAAATAGATTCTTGAAAAAAGAGCTTATCTGGTTACATTCAATAAGGATTAACAACAGATTCTTGAAGATATACTATGCTGTTCAGACCGGGGTTGAGCCACCGGTTTTTGTGTTTTTTAGTAATTCAAAAAGTGGTATACACTTTTCTCACAAAAGGCGTTTAGAGAAAGCATTAAGAGAAGGGTTTAATTTTACAGGTACACCTATCAGGATTGAATTTAGATTCCACAGCCAGAAGGCCGTAGCGCGGCCATAAAGAGTGAGCCTGCAGGTCTGTTGAAGATCAGATTATTTGCAAGTCTACCTGATACAGTCCTTTTTCTGGGATGTTTAAGATCCATTTTGTATATAACCCTTCTTCCATCAATTGGGTTATAAAAGTATATAGTACTTCCGATCCTTCTGTATACAATCCCTGTATGTATCGGAGTTTTGTTGTCGGGTGTGCCGAAGAGTAGTATGTCTCCCTCTTTTATTTTCCCTGCACCAATCTTCTTGTAAAAATTTTTCAGTTGGTCAAGAGAGGTTATATGATGAAAGCAGGTTTGATATACATAACTATCAGCAAGGGAAAAACCTGATGACCAGTCGAGATCTTCTAAGTCTATTTTTTTGCGATTTTTTTCTATCTTTATATCAGATATCTTCCAGTAAGATGCCAGAATGGGAGACTTTGGTGGTATGTAATGAACTGCTTGAAAGCCAGCACAATTAAAAAAGAGAAACAAGATGCTTATAAAACCTAAATGTATATTAATATGTTTCATGTAATACAATCTACCACACTATCCTACTCTGTCAAAAAAATGACCAGATATATTTTTTTGGGGTTTTAAAATTTGAGAATAAGTAGTATAGGGTGGTTAAGAACTCAATATGAGGTTGGGCGATGAAGAGATGGAACCTTTTTACGATCTTATTGATTGCAGTCTTATTGACAGTATCATGCAAAAATAAGAAAGTCACAAAGGGTTACCAAACAATAAAAAGTAATGAAAAAACAGATTCACATAAAGATGTAGAAGAGAGGACAAAATATCCATCTGTTGCTGGATCTTTTTATCCAAAAGAGGCCTCCCGTCTCAGGGAGATGGTAACAAAATTTATAGAGGAGGGATCTCATAGACTTAATAGAAAAATAGAGGGAAAGATATTCGGTATCATGGTTCCCCATGCTGGATATCGCTACTCTGGTCCGGTTGCAGGTGTAGGATACAGCATACTTAAGGGCAAAAAATACAAAAGGGTAGTTGTAATGGCACCCTCTCATTATGTAGCATTGAATGTCATCAGTGTGCTCGATAAAGACTATTATCAGATTCCAACTGGAAGGATAAAGATAGATAGGTATGCCACAAGGAATCTATTGAAAGATCCAGATTTTGTTTACAGTGAGGCCACCTTTTCAAGAGAGCATGCCCTTGAGGTTCAGCTTCCATTTTTACAAGAGGTCTTAGGAAAAGATTTTGAGCTTGTTGCAGTGATTCTACCTACCAGAAATAGGGCAATACTTGACAGGGCTGCAATGAAACTATTTTCAAAATTGTGGAACGATGACACACTTTTTATTGCAAGTTCAGACATGTCGCATTACTATACCTATGAGAAGGCTATATCTATGGATAAAGAGACTCTAAGCCTTATCAAAAAAATGGATTATGAGACCCTTATAAGAGAATCAAGTCGATCAAAGTATGAGTTATGTGGTCTGTCAGCAGTCTATGTCCTTATGAAGATGTTTAATATGGTGGGTGGAGGTAAGGTAAAGGTCCTTGATTATCGCAATTCAGGTGATACAACCGGCCAGAAAGACAGGGTTGTGGGTTATGGTGCTGTTGCCTTTGTTTTGAAGAATTCAGAAAGCAAAAAAAGTGGGTTAATTGAATATAACCCAGAATTCAAACTCACCCTTGAACAAAAAAGGATCCTTATGGAGATAGCAAAAAGGTCTGTTGAGGTGATTGTAAAAGAGGGCAAAAAATATGAACCGGAGGTTGATGACCCCTATCTTAAGAAGAAAGGGGCTGCCTTTGTTACTCTAAAAAAGGGTGGTAGATTAAGAGGTTGCATAGGTCATATCGTTGCAAGAGAGCCGCTTTATTTGACTGTAAGAGATATGGCAATTGCAGCTGCAACACAGGATCCTCGCTTTTCTCCAGTAAAGGAATTTGAACTGCCACAGCTTGAATATGAGATATCTGTATTGAGCCCACTTGAGGTAGTTCATGATATTAAGAATATAGTTGTAGGCAGGGACGGGCTGATAATGGAAAGGGGATTACGAAGAGGTGTGTTATTGCCACAGGTTTCAATAGAGTTTGGCTGGGACAGAGAGACATTTTTGCGTCATACATGCAGGAAGGCCTTTATGGAAGACGATTGTTACAAGTCAAAAGAGACAAAAATATACAGGTTTGGGGCAATAGTATTTAACGAAAAGGATATCAATTTGGTTCAATAACAAGATGCTTTTCTCTCAGAATTGAAAGATCAGGGTCTTTTTTGTACAGTTCAAGATAGCGATCAGGGTCATCCTTTATCAATTTCTGGATGATCTTGGATGCCTCATGAATCCTTCCTAAGAGGGTAATGCTGCATGCATAGTTGTATAGATAGTCAGGGTCTTTGCCCAGATCCCAGGCGATCTTCCACAGCCCGGCAGATGATTTATAATCTTTTTTGTTGTATAGCCTGTACGCATAGAACGATAAGTATTTTAACCTTGCTTTAAGATTAAGATACAATAACGATGTCTTTATAAGTCCTTTCAATCTTCTGTATCCAAGAAGATGAATACTGCTGCTTTTTTTATCAAATACAGCAAACAGAATACCATCCAGTGAGCTGCTACCATATCTCTTTAACTCAGCAGGAAGCTCAATGCTTTTATTGTTGAAGATGAAGTGTAGCTCTGGTGTTCCCTCCTTATTCAGGGTTAATCTTAATGTTAGACCGCTATAATTTAGGGAAAGGTAACGGCAATCTCTTTTTTGGTTACACAGTGAATAGTTGATGCTGTCAGTTATTGTGGGCACCTCAAGCTCAGTTATCAGACAGTATCGATCCTCTATCCTTGACCTTGATCTTAATAGGCCCTCTTTGAAACTATAAAAGAATCTATAACAGCCGTTTTCTGTTTGTATTATTCCACTTATTCCGTTTTCATCAATAAAGGTCGGTACAGGTCCCAATACTAAGGTAAGTTTTATCAAAAAAAAAGCTGCAAAAAGAGTCATTGCATTTGAATTAGGGTGTATTCTTTGTACCCGAGACTAAAATTAAAGGCTGTGTCAATATGTCTCTGTGGTGGTACCCTGTTTTCCTGTTGAAATATATCTTTTTTGTTTTTCTGGATAATAAGATCAAGGGTTGCCTGTTCAGCTGCAACAATATCGGTAGATGCGAGTATCCCGAGGTCTTTTGAAAGTTTTGGCCCGGGGTTGGACATACAATCACATAGCTTTGATATATTCTTTAATACATTTATGTATCCCTTCTTCTTACATTCACTTAACGCACAGTTTGCAGCATCTACCAGAAGTTCATCAAAGAGGGCAATTTTTGGACTTAAAACAGAATACTCACAGGCATATATACAGTTGCTACATCCTGTACATCTATTTTTGAATTTAAGGTCTGTGTCATTCAGTTCTATATTGTTAACAGGGCAGGCCATGACACAGGCTCCGCAACCTGTACATTCTCCTGTTATTCTGGGTTTACCGCCTTCATGTATTAAGGATTTAGTCTCCTTAGATACCATGCCCATCCCTACATTTTTTATAGAACCTCCAAATCCGGTGCAGAAGTGGCCCTTTAGATGTGTTAAAACAATTACAGCATCTGCCTCTGTTGGATCTTTGGCAATTTGATTTGTAATATATCTTCCCTCTTTTGAAATGTAACTGTCGACTATATGGAATTTTGCGTAGGGGATCGTATTGTTAAATCCCTTTTTTTTGATCAACTCCAGGTAGCCATCTTTTGTGTGTCTCATGCCTGGATAGGCAACAGGTGTATCAAATAAAACTATCTCAGCACCAATCTCTAAAAGGGGATCGGTAAAAAGTTTTACATAGTCTGGCATAAGGTGGTTTCTATTTTTTCGTTCTCCCATATGTAATTTTATATAAACAAGATCTCCTTTTGATATTTGTACATGATCTTCGTAAAATCTGATCAATGAGTCTGCATCGGCTATCTGACTTTTCCAGTAAAGTACCTTAGACATCTTTACTCCTTTTAAAAGTTATTTCGCCCATCTTTTTGAAACCTTAATCTCAATCGATGGAGAGATTCCCAAAAGAATCTCTGCAGATTTTTCCATAGACTCTTTAAGGATACTATAATATTCCTCGACCTTGTCTTCGGCTACCTCCATTACTATCTCATCATGCACAGGAAGGATTACTCCAGATCGATCATCCTGTTTTTTAGAGAGATCGATCAGTGCAAGTTTGAGTATGTCAGCTCCGGTGCTCTGAATTGGCATATTCCTTGCGATTCTTCTCTTTTTAGATTCAGATAGGTCATTATTTAAAAATAATCTTCTGCCGATTGGGCTGTTACAGTATCCTTTTGTAAGTGCTATGTTTTCGTTTTCTCGAAGGAATTCCACAAGCCTTTTATAGGTTGTTTTGTAACGATTCAATAGCTCTTTTGCCTCATGTTCTGAGCTTGATATGATCTTAGAAAGTGCCTGGTATCCCATACCATAGAGAATACCAAAATTTATCCTCTTTGCAATCTCTCTAAGTTCGGGATGCTCTTTTTTTGTTACCTTCTTACCAAAAAGATGACCTGCAACCTTTGAGTGAATGTCACCTTCTGAGACTGCATTTAACATTACTGCATCATTTGAGAGTGCAGCTGCTATAACGATTTCAAAGCACGAATAATCTGCAAAGATTAACGACTTACCATCTTCTGCAATTATGGATTGACGTAACTGCCATCCCTTTGGAAGACCCTGAAGATTGGGTTCTTTTGTATAGAGTCTTCCAGTGTTAGACCAGTTTTGTTCAATCTTTGTATATACACGCCCATCCTTGTTGATTCTTGTGACAAGCTCATTCTCAATATAGTCAATCCTTGATTCAAGTTCCCTAATCTCTCCAGCAAGAATAAGGGCAGGGTTGTTCAGTCTTTTCAGATATTCATAATTGTATGATTGCAGTATGATTCCATCCTTATGTGCAAGCCTTTTTAGATCTTCATTTGACATTACATCTATTGTGGAGTGTCCAAATAGATCTCTACCAGATTTTTTAATAACCATTTCCTCAAATCTTTTTTTCTTTTGTAAAAGGATTTCTCTGTAAAATTCTAGGGATCTTTTCAGAGAGGCCTCATCAATCTTTACACCGCGTTCTTCAATTTCAACGATTACAGGCAAAAGCTCTTTTTCGAGCTTCAGCACCTTTAGAAGATAATCAGCAAAGATTCTATCCAGTAATTTAATGCAGTCTGTAAGGATTGATTTACTCTCTTTATCAGTTTTTAAAGATGGATCTTTACCATTATTAACAATCCAATCCAGGGTATTGGCATCTATTAGATTTTTTATAGTTAGTGATTCGATTTTTTTTGATTTTTTTAAAAGGGATTTTGCATCCAAGCAGATTTTTATGTAGTCTTTTGATAAAATTGACCCTGCTTCATGTGAATCTAACTGTACCTTCAAAGCACTTTCAAGAGAAATTATCTCTATTAGTCTATCTTCTAATGGAACAATAAGGAATATATCACTAAATCTGGCCACAAATAGACTATTAACACATTTTCTTATTTGTTAAAATTCTGGTTGCAAAAATAACAAATAGTTATTTTTCTATTGAGAATATAAGCT
>CAYSBA010000032.1:4054-9290 GCA_964429075.1 uncultured bacterium | reverse complement strand
GTTTAAGTGCGGTAATCAGTATCTGATTGGATCCAATTGCCCTGACATCGATAATGTCTCTCTGACCTATCGAAACCCTTGTAACACCAGGGATCGACAATACCTTTTGTTCCCCAGCAGCAAGCTCAAGACTATTGTCATCACCTCGAGCCTTAAGAGGTGCAACATCAACTATCAATAAGCATAGTAAAAATAGAATCTGAATAACCCGTTTTTTCATTTCCTATCCATCATAAAATATCTTATGTTCTATATAAAAACAGATTTAGCTTGTCAAACATACACATCTTTAGGAGTTTTCGTATTTTTGACCAGATTTTTTTCATTTATTTATAAAAGGGGGGGTGCACAAAATTATGTGTAAAAGTATAGGACATAGAGAAGAAGGAAGGGGAGAAGGGAGGCGTCCCGATCTTCTTTTATGAAGATCGGGATAACCCAAAATGGAGTCTAATTCGAAAACGTATTTTTGAACTGAGATCTTATTTGGGTATAAAAAAACTTCTTCACCTCTAAAAGATATTAACTATTCTTACAAGACATGTCGATATAATTTTTGCCACCATTTTTACAGGCATTTTGAGACTTGACCCTATTATAAACCCTTAAGTTGTTTTAAACCATTTCCTGAAAACCTATCAAATCCACCAATCCCTCTTTTAATCTTCACAAAGAACTTGACAAAATCCACATATACTTTTTTAGACTATTTGGCTTCCACAAAAATCCTCATTGATAAAGGTCATATCTTCCTTAAGAATCTTTTCTCTACTAAACGGCGAAAAACCTTTTCTCCTGTTTCGCTACCACATCCCTGCTATTGTGGCCATCTTCGAAGATCACTTCTTCTCACACTCAGGCATCTGTGCTCACTTTATAAAATTTTGAGAAAGATCCCCTCAATAGATTCTCTTTTATTATTCTTCTCCCATTTCATAATCTGGGTCCTGTATATTCTTGACTCTTTTTTGATATATTTTATAAAACTTTTATAGGAATTATGAACTCGGTCAACAGTTTAATTTAAAACAACAAATATTGGAGCTTTGGTATGATTGTTTCAAAAGTCATTATAAAACTACTATTTTATCATTTGTCCCTTGTGTTATTTTTATCTTTTGTAGCCTGCACCAATAAGGTAGACATGAACCATCTTAATGATAAGGGATTTTTTATATGTCACACCGATTCTGACTGTTTAGACGGCTGGTCGTGTGAAGAAGATCTTGGCTTTCAGAGTAGGATATGTGTGCAGAGTAGGTGTAAGGTATGGCAAACAAGGTGCAGTGGTACATGCACCGATCTAAAAAGAGATCCTGCAAATTGTGGCGCCTGTGGCAATGTTTGCCCGGAAAATCAGGGCTGTTCAGATGGTAAATGTTGTGTTCCAACAAATGGAGGGATAGAGATTTGCGATGGCATTGATAATGACTGTGACGGCGTAACAGATGAAGATGGATGTAATATAACATACTATTGTGATAGTGACAGTGACGGATTTTACTCAATGGATCCAAGCGGTGGATGCGATTCTCTATCATGTGTACCACAGGGATGTACACAAAACCAGGGTGATGATTGTGATGATATAAATAAATATATCAATCCTTCTGAGAATGAAACTTGTGATGGTCTTGATAACGACTGTGATAGTAATATCGATGAGGGAGGTGTGTGTCTACAATTCTACTACTGTGATAAGGATAATGACTGACATTATTCAGAGAGTAATGATGGAGAATGTGACTATTTTGGATGTGAGATACCATCAGGATGCGTTACCGTTCCTGGCGACGATTGTAACGACAATGATAATGCAGTTTATTCTGGCCATACCGAATTATGTGACAACAAAGATAACAACTGCAATTATGAGGTTGACGAAGGTGGGGTATGTACCAATTGGAGTATTGGATTTGGTGGTGCTGGAGATGATACAGCAAATCAATTAATAGAATTATCTGATGGCTCACTGGTGACAGGTGGAAATACAACGAGTTTGAGCCTATTCATGCCCGATCAAAATACCTATCAAAGGAACTCTCAGGACCAGGATTACACGGATATTTTCTTAAGTAGCTTTTCACAAGATGGCGAATTAAAATGGATTAAATTTTTTGGTAGTGGATTTTATGATGATATACTCGATTTAGGATATCTAACACAACAAGATCAGATATTAGCAGCTGGTTATTTTAATGGCGATTTGAATATTGATCAAATAAACCTATCTTCCAGTTATTATGATGGGTTTCTCATAGCCATCTCCAAAGATGGGACTGACATATGGGGTGTTTTATTTTCAGGTGATGACTATGAAGAAGTCAATTCTTTAGATACTGATCAGGATGGAAATATAGTAATAGCTGCAAAATCAAAGAGTAATTCTCTTTCAGTATTGGGACAGAATATATCAAATCCCAACCCTGGTAAGTCTGATATTTTTGTTGTCGAGTTAGATGCAAATCATATATTTAAATTCGGTAAAGCATTTGGTGGTGATGGTAATGATGTTGCTAATAGCATTAGTTTTCTATCCAATGGCTATATAGTTGTTGCAGGATCATTTGCATCAATGACCTTTGATGCCCAGAACCTCTCATTAAACAACTCTTCCGGTAAAAATGATGGTTTTCTGCTTCTACTTGATCAACAGGGAAATCCCATAGATATATTAGGCATAAAAGGCGCCAAGGATGAAACAGTAACTATTGTAAAGGAGATAGCTCCCTTTAAACTTGTTTTCGCTGGTACATCAAATAGTCTGGATATCAGTATTAATGAACATAGTTATAGCAGTACTGACAGACCAAATTCATTCATTGGATCGATAGACTATAATGACACCGGATTCGGATCTATACAGTGGTTTTATCCTCTAAATACCGATACCGGGAATGTGGACTTACAGGATATGGCAATAAAGAGCAACGAGGTGACCGTAATTGGTGGTTTCTATGGAAGAATTCTTAATATTGGCCAGGATACCCTTTATAATGAGGCATCAATCGGTAATGAAGGTCTTTTTTTGTTACGCTTTGACCAAAATGGAAATCTTTTACTTAAGAGATCTTATGCTGCCACAGATTCAATACATGGGACTTCTATAGTGGTTAGAGATTATGATAGTATCCTTTGTGGTAAATTTTACAACTATCCTGTAGACTTTGGCAAGGGAGAGCTGACAAACAGAGGTGAGTGGGACATTTTTTTACTCTCATTAGGATATTAAATTTTAGGTTCCTTAACTGCTAAATCA
Source organism: uncultured bacterium (assembly GCA_964429075.1). GTDB lineage: Bacteria > CAYSBA01 > CAYSBA01 > CAYSBA01 > CAYSBA01 > CAYSBA01. The sequence continues at coordinate 6,031 of CAYSBA010000032.1, read as the reverse complement.
AATTATTCTATTGAATTAGAAAAATAGAGATATGTAGTATATACACTATAATGTCTCATATTTTTAAATTAAATTATGACTATAGCATATAGCCAAAAGTCATATATAGCTGATCTATTCCACCGGCCATGATACCTCTTGCAAATCCTGTCCTTATCACAAATGGGAGGTTATAGCCAAAGATAAATATTGTACCAATCTCTGCTCCAATCCCGATTGCAGGAGCACTTTTGAAAAGATCTGAGAATGATGCGTGACCACCATCCAGAAAGATTGCCCCATATATCCATTGAAAAAAGATTGGCCAGGTTGATATACCTCTGTTTACAAAAAGCAAAGGGAATCTCACTTCTGAATTAAATAAATACATCTTTGTGCCTACCTCGAATGGATAGGGGTATCCCCTTAGAGTAAGGTTGCCAGAAAAATCAAGACTAAACAATCTATTAATTATCCCAGGTTCTCTAATACCGCCTATAAAGTATATTCTTCTTTCTACAAGTCCGCCACTTCCACCTGCATAGGTACCACCAAAGGCAAAGGCCACATTCTTGTATATAGGTATGTAATATCTCAACCTCAGGTTGTAGAGTGAATAAGCAACTTGACTACCTGTCATTGTGGATGCAGTATCATAGTTTAAGGATATATATAGCCCCTTTTGATTTCCCAAGGATCCATAGTAAGATTCGACATTGCTGAAAAGTAATGATAATCCCAGTGTGGATAGATTACCTGTCTGAGGAGGAAGCCATGCTGGTAGATCTGCAGGGGGCAGAGTGATAGGCCTTCCATTTATAAAATAATAGTTATAGCCCAAGGAAAACCCCATTAGCCATCTTATTCCTGGAATTATGTAGGCTGCCCTGAGACTTGAATAAAGCGAGTCTTCTTTATAAAGCATTGCCGGCGATGGATATATACTTGAGAGATCATACAGTGAGGTCTTTTTACCGAGCTGAAAATAGATGTCAAAAGGGCTCTGTCTGTTTAGAAGAGATATGTTGTATGAATCATATCCATAGGTTAAATTTTTTATATAACTTAACGAATACTGCCATTTCTTTAGCGTATCCACACCGACAAAAGTTGCACCTATGTTGGATAAAAGACTATATGGATTGAGATCCAAAATGGGTAGCCAGTATGCAGGAAGCAGGGTATCCCCAGGATCGTATGTTTTTTTTAGTGGATTCAAAGAAGGAAGTATTTTTTTTGCAAAGTTAGAACCGGCTTTCTGGTATTTCCTGCAAACTGATGAGTTTTTGTGTAACCTATTTTTGAAATCTTCAACAAGGCCAAGGTTAAATCCCTTTTCGTTGTAAAAGGTCAAAATGAGTATATCCCTTTCTTTATCATAGTCTGATGCAAAGGCAGCATATCTTGCACTGACTGCTGGCTCTTCAGACGTGCACAGGATCTTCTTTTTGTCATCTAATTTAATCTCAAAAAGTTCGAGTGCCCCCTTTTTATCTGATGTAAAAATAACAGTGCTGTTGTCAACGAAGATTGGAGTGGCATCGAATGCTTCATCATCAGTAAGATTTATGAGCTCTTTTTTTTTGATGTTAAAAAGAAATATATCACGATTGCCTCCTTGAATCTTTGCAGAAAATACAATCTTCTTACAGTCTGGTGCGAACCTTGGCGAATAAGATGCCTCTATACCACTCAATTCTATTGTTGAGATTTTGGGTTCTTTTTGAAGAGGGTATCTGACAATTACAAGAGCTGCCCCCTTTTCAGTATTTTTAGAAAAGACTGCATATTCTGGATCGATACTGCATATATCTGGATACTCCAGACGGTATGGTAGATATAAAGGAACCTCCTTTTTTTCTTTTAGATCAATAAGCGATGGCTTTGTGTAGGTGTAAAATCTGTCTTTTATCTCTAATTTTGATACAAGTATTTTTTCTGTCCCCGGTATCCAGGAAAGCCCCCTTGATGGATTTAGCTCTTTGATCTTCTCTGATC
>CAYSBA010000032.1:1995-4044 GCA_964429075.1 uncultured bacterium | reverse complement strand
TATTTTATAGAGGGCATTGTAACTGTAGGAATTACTGTTCATAAAGATCGCATTTTTTTTAAAAAATCTTGCATAGGATACCCTTTCACCCTCCTTTGTAAGTGCAACAAAGCCATCTTTTGTCGTAGGTTTGTATCTTGAGATAAAATCGTTTTTAAAATCCTGCCAGAGACTTTCTATTCCCTTTTTGAAGCTTTTTTTGGAAGCAGTATCGATAAAAAAGGGTATTCCCCGTCCCATCAACCTATCGATAAAGTCGAGGAATCTGTTTTTTCCATAGTTATCATAAAGATATCTGAGGAAAAAACCACCGAAAAGATAGGGAGTTGTACCATGTGGCCATTTTACAGTGGAAGATGATAGATCATCCAGTCTAACAGGATTTTTGCTTAAAAAGTCTGCCATTAGCATCTTTTTAAAAAGGGTGTATTTTAATCTTGCAGATCCTGAGATGAGACTCTCAATAAAAACAGCAAGGCCTTCGCTTATCCAGTCCGGTACAAAATAGGCCGGAACCAGTACAGGTCCGAAGATAGTATTAACGATAGAATATATACCGCTGTAGAGATTCATCGCGAAGATATGGCTTAATTCGTGTATAATAAGATCTTTTGGCCACTCTGAGAAGTTTGCAAGGGTCTCAATTTCTGATGGTCTTTTGAGATATAGCCTTATTGTATTTCTTGGGAGGAGACTTGCATAGCCATTCGCAGAATCAGAATCATCACCTATTATGATATGTATCTTTTTGGAAGGCGTCTTTTCAAAAAAGTCTGACAGTTTTTCATATGCCCACTCAGCCTGTGAAAGAACAAGCCTTGCACTCTCTTTTAGCTCGCTGTAATAGTAGACCTTAAAATGTGCAGAATCTAAAACATACCATCTGAGATGTGGATCTCTGTTTTGTGCAAAGACAGAAGAAAGATCGGTCAAAACTAAAAAGGCTAACAGGATGACCCAGAAGTTCCAAGATATCTTCTGCACCTTAAAAGAGTAAGATAAAAGAGTAAGATTAAAAAGATTGATGGGTCTGAAGAGCTGCCGTTGCAGGAGCAACCACCCTTTGAAGAATCTTCTTTTGTGGTTGTAGAAGATGTTGTCGGTCCTTCAGGAAAGGTGGTCTTGATGGTTGTTGTAGTCTGATTGGTATTACCGTGATCATCTGTAACTATAAGAGTAACAGAGAAAAGACCTACCCTGTCAAATTTATACTTTACCTTGCTACCCACAAGTATTGCTCCATGTCCAAAATCCCATTGATAGAATACAATCTCTCCATCAGGATCGTAGCTATCGGTTGCATCAAACTCAACTACTAATGGAATGGCGCCCTCTTTTGGTTCTGCCTTAATCACAGGTACCGGTGGTGCGTTTTTGCTATTTTTCTCCCATATCTCCACCTCATCGGTTGATGTTGCATCGTAGGGGTCTTTCACGAGAACCCTGAATTTAAGGATTGTATTTTGATCCACTCTTGGTAGTCTAAGTGATGGTCTTGGTGATGTTGGATCTGATAGATTTACTTCAGGTCCGGCGATCTGGGTCCATAGAAATGTTATTGGATCACCGTTAGGATCGTAAGAGCCAGATGCATCAAGGAATGTTACTGCTTCTTCTTCGAGGATCTGCTTTTGACCTGCATCAGCAACAGGAGGATCGTTTATAGTATTCAACACAATAATATCGTAGGTATCTGATGCAATGTTTCCCTCTGTGTCTTCGAGCATGAGGTTGAAAGATAGGTTTGTGTCTCTATATACAGATGGAGCTGTAAAGGTTGGTGTTAGGGATTCTGGATCTGTAAGCTCAACCCTTGGACCCGCTATCTGTGTCCATGTAACAGTAAGATCATCATTGTCAGGATCGTAAGAGCCAGATGCATCGAGGATCACAGTGTCACTCTCTCCATAGGTGGCATTATCATCACTGAAGACAATAACAGGTGGACCGTTTACAATTACAATTTCACCGCTTACAGGAAGGCCTGCCAGGGTGACCTGACTGGTATCTGAATCTACAGATACAGATTGATAATCTGTTATTGAAACC
>CAYSBA010000032.1:0-1895 GCA_964429075.1 uncultured bacterium | reverse complement strand
CCAGATGCCTTAAGATTAAGGCTGCGAAGTGTATAGCTGCCTTCGAGCGACCATATATGCAGCCACATTACAGTCTTATTATGCGATCCTCTGTAGGCAGTAAGATTTGCTGTGGTAAGCTGATTGTTAAAGAGTAGATATCCACCATCTGGTTTTGTACCATATACCCTTATATCATCAACATACCAGCCTGCGTCTCCAGTTATAGAGTCGCAGGATAGTAAAAAGCCGATATCAACCCTTCTATCCTGGTATTCAGAAAGATCTATCTTTACTCTCTCCATTGTACCGATAACCCCGCCACTCCAACCATCTGTATATTCCGGGTTTCCCTCAATTATATTATTAAAAAGTGGTGTCCATTCGGTCTGACCCTGTGGTCTTATCAGTACCTTTGCAAAATCGTAACCGGTTTCGAGTTGATAGGTATGCCAGAATTCCAAAAAACTTTTAAATGGAGGTATGTATATCCCTCTAAAGATTAGAAGATCGTTCTTGGTTCGTGGTTCATCCTCACTGAACCATGCCTTTGTTGGTGAATGGGCATAAGGAGTGTCTACCAGGGCCCAGCCTGTTACATCAGTACCTTCAGTATCAACATCAAAGTCTGTGGTATCCTCTCCGTTGGCCACAAAGGTTACAGAATATGATCTGGTTGTAAATGAGGTTGGATCGGACCATTCACTCCATACGCCTTCATCAGATCTGTATCTAACCCGCCAATAGTATGTTGTCAGTTCATTATCGAGCTCGACTTTTATGTTTGTCAGGTTCTGCTCGTCCTCACCTGAATCGAATACAATATCCTGAAAATCAGAATCTAATGCAACCTGCCAGCGTGATGATTTGTGAACACCACCTGAATAATCGGGATCAAAGGGTGAAGCCACAAGGGTAGGGAAGAAAGAGACATCTGTTGAACCATCCGATGGTGACAGATTTGATGGTTTTGAAGGCCCCTGTGGTGTAACAAAACTTGTTGGGTTGGAGAATCCAGAATCAATCCCGAAGGTGTTGATATATGAGACTCTCCAGAAGTATGTTGTAGAGCCATAGAATAGATTAAAAGGTAGGCTGGTGAGATGAACCGGATCAAGACCTGTATCAACAACAAGATCGTTAAAGTCCGGATCAAGTGCAATCTGCCAGTGGGAATAGAGATGGTGGTCATCAGGGGATGATGATAAAAATGGTGATGACTGAAGTGTAAGATGAAAGGAAGAGAGGGTCTCTTCATCAACCGGCGATATGTTGGTGGGCCTTTCTGGAATTGCTGTCTGATAGGCATAAATCCATACGTTATCTATGTACCATCCTGTTCCACTCGCCAGGGAGCTATCACAGACAAATACAAATCTTAACTTTATAGAAGATCCCCTGTAGTCAGATAGATCAACAACAGAACGCTGAAATCTTGATTCACCAACAGAGCCACTCCAGCCGTCTATTGTACCAAGATCTGGATCAGAGATCTGATCGTTGTATCCCCCCTCAACAAAGCTGTTTATTCTGACAAAATCTGAACCATCTACGCTGATCATCAAATAGCCACCATCATATCCCTGTTCGCTTAACATCCTGTGGTAGAATTGTAGCTTTATCTGACCGTCCTGGGGAAGCTGAATATCACGGGTTGTGAGGGTTGCATATTTTGTACTAGATTCTTCCTCTACATACCAGACATGAGTTGGACTTGGGGCATCTGCCATTCCACTCATTATCTGCCAGTCTGATGTGCCCTCAAAGAGTTGATGTGTCCAGTTTGAATCTCCATTTTCTATATCGTCGTAAAAGATATCATTGCTCTGTATTGTGCTGAATGAAGTTGGGTTAGAATAGGGAGAGCAGGCGTCCCGCTCGTTACAGTAACGGACACGCCAGTAGTATAGATTTGA
>CAYSBA010000031.1:0-9472 GCA_964429075.1 uncultured bacterium | reverse complement strand
ATATTTATCAAAGTTTAAAAAATGATATAATAAAGTTTTATTTACCTTACAAAAAGTAATAAAAAATAAAAATCCAAGGGTTAAAAATGAGAGAAGATTACCAAAAATCCTGAGCATGACCCGTTTTTTATCTATTGTACCTATTTTTAAACGAACCAATTGCATTCCCGGGGTCTGAGCTTTTGTTACAAAAAAGTAGTATTGATATGTAAACAGTAAAATAAGAAAGAAAATAGATGTAAAAAATACCAGAGGATACCCAAATTCAAGAAGATATGCTGCGATCCAGTTTGGGAACGACTCCTTTATTGCCCATAACCTATAGGGGGAATATAAATCTACAGTTATAAGATTCAGTGCTATACACGGGAGTGCGACTAACACTCCATCAACAACAGAGGCAATTAATCTCTTTAATGATACTCCAACAGGCACCGATCAGCTCACAGCATGCTCTCTATCCACCTCTTCTTTTGGCTCTTTGATCTCCATTGTAAAGTTTCTATAGACATCAAGACCTGTACCAGCCGGTATTCTACCACCAATAATTATATTCTCTTTTAGACCTTTCAGATAGTCTATCTGTCCTTCTAAGGCTGCCTTAGTTAATACTCTTGTGGTTTCCTGGAATGATGCTGCAGATATAAAGCTGTCTGTAGTTAGAGATGCCTTGGTAATTCCTACAAGAATCGGTTCAGCAGATGCTGGTTTTTTGCCCTCTTTTATCAATTTTTGATTTACCTTTTCAAAGGTACGACGATCGACCTCCTCATTTTGTAAAAACCTGCTGTCACCAGAATCAACTATTTTCACCTTTGTTATCATCTGCCTAATAATGACCTCAATATGTTTATCATTGATGGAAACACCCTGAAGTTTGTAGACCTTCTGTATCTCATCAACCAAATAACGAGCAAGTTCTTTGAGACCAAGAATCCTTAGGATATCGTGTGGATCAACCTGCCCATCACATATCTGTTCGCCTGCCTTAATTGTGTCACCATCCTGAACAAGTATATGCTTTTCTCTCGGAATGAAATATACCTTTTTTTCACCCACCTCAGGTATTACCTCAACCTTTCTCTTTGTTCCTCTGATTAGATTCCTGCTAATTTTAACAACACCATCTATCTCAGAGACAATTGCAGCATCCTTCGGCCGTCTTGCCTCAAACAACTCCTGTACTCTGGGTAGACCACCAGTTATGTCTTTGGTCTTTGTTAGCTCTCTTGGTATCTTTGCGATTACATCACCGGCCTCTACATAGTCACCTTCATCTACAGTTATAATTGCACCAACAGGTAAATCATACCTTGCACTACGATCAGTACCTGGTATCTGCAGTGTCTCAGCCCCTTCACCAAGCTTGTCTTTAATAGAAATTCTTGGCCTCAGCTCTGTCTTTGTTGTCTTTATTACAGATTTTGTTGTCTTACCGGTGATCTCATCGATTTTACCCTTTATGGTAACATTATCAATAAGATCTCCATACTTAACATAACCAGATACCTCTGTAAGTATAGTCCTTGCATAGGGATCCCATTTTGCTATAAGTGTACCGGCCTTAATATTTTGTCCATCTTTTACCTTTAATTCTGCTCCATAGACAAGATCGTACTTTTCTTTTTCTCTGCCATCTTTGTCAATAAGTATAAACTGTCCATTTCTATTCATTACAATGGTAGTTCCATCTTTCTTTGTAACAGTCTTGACATTCACAAGCTTAACCTTACCACTAAATTTTGTCTCAATACTACTCTGTTCTACCTGACTGCTTGCTGTACCACCGATGTGGAAAGTCCTCATTGTAAGCTGTGTGCCAGGTTCTCCAATAGATTGCGCAGCAATTACTCCTACCGCTTCTCCAATATTTACCATCCTGCCCCTTCCGAGGTCTCTACCGTAACATAGCTGGCACACACCTTCAGTTGCCTCACATGTGAGTACCGATCTTATCATAACTTTAGTAATTCCGGAATTCACAATCCTCTCAACCGCCTTTTCATCTATCTCCTGATTTGCCTCAACAATAACCTTTTCGGTTATAGGTTCAATAATTGGTTCTGCAGCAACCCTCCCAAGTATCCTATCAGCTAGTGGCTCAATTATCTCACCACTATCAACCAGTGCACTTATTTCAATACCATTTATGGTACCACAATCTTTCATGGTTATTGTGCAATTGTGAGCAACATCTACAAGTTTCCTTGTAAGATAACCGGAATTTGCTGTTTTCAACGCAGTATCTGCCAGACCTTTTCTTGCACCATGAGTTGAAATAAAATATTCGAGCACTCCCAGCCCTTCTCTAAAGTTTGATATAATAGGATTCTGAATTATCTCTCCAGACGGTTTTGCCATCAAACCTCTCATACCTGCAAGCTGCCTTACCTGATGTATACTGCCCCTTGCACCAGAATCCTTCATCATAAAAATGGAATTAAAACTGTGACCTTTCTTCTTTTTACCAGTCTTTGGATCTACATACTCCTTCTCGCTCACACATTTTTCCAGTGCCTCTGTTACCTTGTTAGTTGCATCAGACCAGATGTCAATTATGTTGTTAATCTTTTCATCTTCTGTTAATATTCCATCTTTCCACTGTTTTTCGATACTTTTTACCTTCTTTCTTGCCTGCTCTATAATCTTCGCCTTCTTTTCAGGGACACTCATGTCATCAACGCAAATTGATATTCCAGACTTTGTTGCATATTTAAACCCAAGCCTCATTAAACGATCAGCAAGCAGGACAGTCTCTTTCTCACCAAGTTCATTATAAACCATCTCAAGAAGTTTATTTATATCACCCTTCTTTAATGGTTTATTTATGACTGAAAATGGTATCTTTGAGGGAATGCTGTCAGCAAGGAGAACTCTACCTACAGTAGTCTTATACATCCTACCTCTTAACCTTACCTCAATCCTTGCATGAATATCCACCTTACCTGTCTCATAGGCCATCCTTACCTCTTCGAGCGAAGAGAATACCTTACCCTCTCCTTTTACAAAGGGCTTCTCTATGGTGATATAGTTCAACCCAAGTACCATATCCTGAGTAGGACCTATAATAGGTTTTCCATTTGCCGGTTTAAGGATGTTATTAGTTGACATTAAAAGAACTCTCGATTCTATCTGTGCCTCAAGAGAAAGTGGTATATGAACGGCCATCTGATCCCCATCGAAGTCGGCGTTGTACGCAACACAAACGAGAGGATGTAACACTATTGCCTTTCCTTCTACCAGTATAGGTTCAAATGCCTGAATGCCAAGTCTATGCAGGGTTGGGGCCCTGTTCAATAAAACAGGATGTTCTCTGATTACATCCTCTAAAATCTCCCACACTTCAGGACGCTTTTCATCTACCATCTTTTTGGCAGCCTTTATCGTATTTACAAAACCCTTCTCCAGTAGCTTTCTGAAAATAAATGGTTTAAAAAGCTCAAGTGCCATAATCTTTGGCAAACCACACTGATGAAGCTTGAGCTCAGGACCCACTACGATTGCAGAACGACCTGAATAGTCCACCCTCTTTCCAAGAAGATTCTGTCTGAACCTACCCGATTTCCCCTTTATTATATCACTTAGTGATTTGAGTGGAAGACCATTTGTACCTGTAACTGCACGCAGTTTTCGACTGTTATCAAAGAGGGCATCTATTGCCTCCTGAAGCATCCTCTTTTCGTTTCTTACTATTATCTCTGGTGCTCCAATCTCTATCAACCTCTTCAGTCTGTTGTTCCTGTTTATTACCCTCCTGTAGAGATCATTAAGATCACTCGTTGCAAACCTTCCTCCTTCCAGATGAACCAGCGGTCTCAGGTCTGGCGGAATAACTGGTATCACTTTAAGTATCATCCATTCTGGCCTATTACCAGATTTAAGCAGGGCATCCACTATGCTTAATCTTTTTATTATCCTTTCCTTTTGCGCCTGGCTTTTTACCTCTTTTAGCTTTTTATGAAGATCCGCAGCGAGAACCTCAAGATCCATATTCTTAAAATACTCATAGACCGCCTCAGCCCCCATCTTTGCAACAAATGACCCTTCACCATATTTTAATACCGCCTCTTTATACTGCTCCTCATCGAGGTATTGTCCATACCTTAGGGGAGTATCTTTGGGGTCAAGGACAAGATAGGATTCATAGTAAATCAATTTTTCAGCATCTTTAAGTGTAAGACCAAGAAGTGTACCGATACGACTTGGAAGAGATTTTAAAAACCATGGATGAGCAACAGGTGTTGTAAGGGTGATGTGACCCATTCTCTCCCTGCGCACCTTAGACTCTATCACCTCAACTCCACATTTTTCGCAGACGATACCCTGATGTTTTCTTCTCTTATATTTACCACAGTTACATTCATAATCCTTAACCGGACCAAAAATCTTTGCGCAGAATAGACCATCCTGCTCTGGTTTGAAGGTTCTGTAGTTCAATGTCTCAGCCTTTTTGACCTCTCCATATGATTCTTCAAGGATCTTTTCTGGTGGCAATAGAGAGAGTCTTATTGCATTAAAATCGGTAGTCTGCTTTGGTTGTAATTGATATTTAAAGACATCTCTCATGATCTACTCCTCCATTTTCTTTTTATCCACCTTGAGTAATTGTACATCAAGGCATAGTCCCCTTAATTCCTTGATTAACACCTTAAACGGCTCAGGAATACCTGCCTTTAAGGTGTTATCACCCTTTACAATAGATTCATACATCTTTATTCTTCCCTGAACATCATCGGATTTTACGGTCAAAAACTCCTGAAGAGTATATGCAGCACCATAGGCCTCAAGTGCCCAAACCTCCATCTCTCCCAACCTCTGTCCTCCAAATTGAGCCTTACCACCCAGAGGTTGTTGCGTAATCAGTGAATATGGGCCAGTTGAACGAGCATGTACTTTATCCTCGACCATATGTATGAGTTTCATTATGTACATGCTGCCTACTGCGATAGGGGAATCAAAGGGCTCTCCAGTTCTACCATCATATAGAGTGAGCCTTCCATCTTCAGGAAGATCCAATTCTTTAAGTAGCCTTTTTATATCCTCCTCAGAAGCGCCCTGAAAGGAGGGACTGTTCATGTATAGACCATCTTTGAACTTCTCTGCTAAGGCAATCACATCATCATCATCAAGTGTATCTACAAATTCTTGAAGCTTTTTAACAGCCAGTACCTTTTTCAAAAATTCTCTCAATTCTGCAACGCTTGCATTGTTTGCCAGCATCTCTTGTATCTTTTTGCCGATCATGTAGCTGCACAGTCCAAGGTGTAGCTCAAACAGCTGTCCAACATTCATACGACTTGGAACACCGAGTGGACTGAGAACGATATCAACTGGAGTACCATCCTCAAGATGAGGCATATCTTCAACCGGCAATATCTTTGAGATAACTCCCTTGTTACCATGTCGTCCAGCAAGTTTGTCACCAATTGATATACGGCGTTTTGTTGCAACCTTTACTTTTACCTTTTTAAGAACACCTGGTTGTAGATTGTAACCTCCTTTCAATTTAGTCAGCCTGTTTTTAATATCTTCTCTGGTGTCTGCGACTGCCTTTTCGTACCACAGGCCAGCTTTTTTGATATCTTCTGCAATAGCTGATTCATCCTTATCCACAACCTCTATCCTTTTTAGCTGCTGACCGTTCAAATGTATTAATTTTTCATATGAGAGTTTTGTCCCTGCCTCAAGAAGTATTTCTCCTTTCTTATTTTTAATTGATTTTTTTAGCTTTTTGCCCTGTGTAATTTCTGCAACTTTGTGTCTAAAAATCTCTGTCAGGATTGAGATTCTATCACTCTCTTCCTGTACAAGCAATCTCTCCTGTTCTCTTTCGATTTCCTGTTCTCTTTTATTTTTCTTTGTTCCTCTTCTCAAGTAAACCTTTACATCTATTACAGTACCTTCAACACCGTTTGGAACCCTAAAGGAAGAATCTTTGACTGACGCAGCCTTTTTACCGAAGATAGCCCGCAATAGCTTTTCTTCAGGAGATAGCTGTGTCTCTCCCCTTGGTGTAATCTTACCTACAAGTATATCTCCAGGTTTTACCTTCGCACCTATCCTTATTATTCCACTCTCATCCAGATTTTTAAGTGCCTCTTCACTTACATTCGGTATATCCCTTGTAATCTCCTCCTTGCCCATATGGGTCTCTCTTGCCACCACCTCAAACTCTTTAATATGTATTGAATCAAAAACATTGTCCCTTACCAGTCTTTCGCTTATCAGGATGGCATCTTCAAAATTGTAGCCTTCCCACGGCATGAACGCAACTAACAGATTTTTGCCAAGGGCAAGCTCTCCACAGGCTGTTGCCATGCCATCAGCTATAACATCACCTCTCTTTACCCTATCACCAACATTTACAATAGGTCTCTGATTCTTACATGTATCCTGATTGGATTTCTCAAACTTTTTAAGATAATATATATCAATAGGATTTTCACTGTCATCTGTCTTTACAATAATCCTGTTTGCATCAGCAGATACAACAACCCCATCTCTTTTTGCAGTAACTGTGGCCCTCGAGTATTTTGCCACCTCCTTTTCCATGCCTGTACCAACAAAGGGAGGTTCTGTCTTATGAAGTGGCACCGCCTGTCTCTGCATGTTTGAACCCATAAGGGCTCGGTTTGCGTCATCATGTTCAAGAAATGGGATAAGGCTTGCAGCAACACTCAACATCTGATTTGAGGCAACATCAATATAATCCACCTCCTTTGATGGAACAAAAACAAATTCTCCATTATATCTTGCATCACAGAACTTTGGAAGCTCTTTTTTTCCGTTAGAACTCCCAATAAAGAGCTGCAAACTTTCGGTAATCTTTTTCCCCTGTTCCTGAAAGGCATCTAAGTATTCTACTTTATTTAGAGGCTTCCCATTTTTAACAGGGATATAGGGTGTTTCTATGAAACCAAATTCATTCACCTTTGCATAGATGGCAAGTGAGGATATAAGTCCAATGTTAGGACCTTCCGGGGTCTCTATTGGGCAGATCCTCCCGTAGTGGCTTGGATGAACATCCCTTACCTCAAATCCTGCCCTTTCCCTTGTTAATCCACCCGGTCCAAGGGCACTCAATCTTCTTTTATGTGTGGTTTCTGCCAGAGGGTTTGTCTGATCCATGTATTGAGAAAGCTGACCGGATGCAAAAAATTTCTTGATTATTGCAGATAGCGGCTTTACATTTATTAGATCGGTAGGTAGCATTGAATCTATATCCTGGACACTCATCCTCTCTCTTAAGTTGGATTCTAACCTTGTAAGACCTATCCTAAACTGATTTTCAAGGAGTTCACCTACCGGTCTTACCCTTCTGTTTCCCAGATGATCAATGTCGTCAATATCATGTTTCTGGAGTTTTATCTCACATAGATACCTGATGGTGTGAAGAATATCTTCACCTTTAAGGGTTGTATCATTATAGATATCATAATTTAAGCCAAATCTATCATTTATCTTTTTTCTCCCCACCTTCATCAGGTCGTATCTTTTGGGATCCAAAAAAAGATGGTAAAAGAAACTCTCAGCCACATCTTCAAGAGGGTGTTCCCCCGGTCTTAACGCCTTGTATATCTCAACCTTGGCCTCAATATCTGACATCGGTTGATGTTTACACATTGTATTGTATACAAAAGGACCTGCGTTGGAATTCTCAATCTCTGCAAGATATACCTCATCTATATTATGATTGAATAACTTAAGGTAAATAGACTGTGTAAGCTTTTCACCAGCTGCAACAAGCATCTCTCCTGTGGAGGGTTCATAGACATCCCTGGATACAACCTTGTCGAATATCTCACTCGAATTTAACAGGATCTGCTTACCATCCTCTGGAGCATTCTCCTTTGTTACCTGCTCCCCTTCATCAATAAGCACCTCACCATTTTCAGCATCTCTCATAGGACCCTGTAATTTCTTCCCCTCCCATTGCGATAGAGAGAATTCAGTCTGTACACTTCCATCCTTATTCAGTTTAAACAGCTGTTGGGGATAGTAAAAATCCAGAATCTCTTCAGTTGAATATCCAAATGCATGAAGAAGAATTGTTACAGGAATCTTTTTACGTTTATCTATTCTTGCATGAAGGATATCTCTTGAATCAAATTCTATCTCGAGCCATGAACCCCTTTCAGGGATTATTCGTCCAGAATATAGGATCTTTCTTGATTTTGTCTTTGCAATCTTCTTTTCAAAGAATACACCCGGAGATCGATGTAGCTGGCTGACCACTACCCTCTCCATTCCATTTATAATAAAATGACCATCTTCGGTCATCATAGGTATTTCACCAAAATATACCTCCCTCTCTTTTACATCTTTGATCTGAAACTGACCCTCCTCATCATCCTCATCCCTTATCATAATAGCAAGTGCCAGAGTAACCCATAGTGAAACAGAGTAGGTTTCTCCACGATCCTTACACTCATCCGGTGTCATTACAGGGTCTTCAATTCGGTACTTAACAAAGTCAAGGCTTGCGGTACGGTTGTAGTTTTCCACAGGGAACAGGTCCATAAATACCTTTTGTAGTCCTTCTCTCTTCCTCTTCTCAGGTGGGACATCCTTCTGTAAAAAAGCCTCATAAGATCTCTTTTGAAGCTCTATCAGATCAGAGATCTTAACCATTACATCAATCTTAGAAAAATCTCTACGAATCAGAAAATTCTCTTGTACCTTCATGGCACCTCTTACAATAAGTTAAAGCTCCCCAATAGCTTCTGGGAAGCAGATTAAAAGGGATTTAAGGGCAAAATAGTCCTACCCTATCATTACTTTATGTCTACAAGCCCACCGACTTCGGTTATCTTCTCTTTTATCTGTTCGGCCTCTTCTTTGCTCACTCCAGTCTTTATTGGCTTTGGAGCGGCATCAACAAGGGCCTTTGCCTCTTTAAGACCGAGACCGAGTAGATCCTTGACCACCTTGATAACCTTAATCTTTTGATCTCCTGCTGCAGTGAGGACTACATCAAATTCTGTCTTTTCCTGTTCTTTTTCTTCACCACCAGCAGCAGCTACCGGTGCCATCGCAACAGCTGCTTGGGCTGTTACACCCAGCTCATCCTCAAGTTCTTTAATCAATTCTGAAAGCTCCAGAACAGTAGCATTTTTGATGTATTCTTTTACCTGTTCTTTAGTAATGGTGGCCATCTTTCACTCCATCAATAGGTTAATATTTTATGTTTGATTAAAATCTTATTCTTCCCCCTCTTCCTTCCTCTTTTCCACAATTGCATTCAACAACATCACAAATTTTTGAGGGACCGCATTTAACAATGAAAGAAATTTAGATGGGACTGCACTCATAACACCAAGAACTTGAGCATAAATTACCTCTTTGCTCGGCAATTTAGAAATTGCCTCTATCTGTTTACTTGAGACAGGATTATTATCGAGTATCCCACCTTTTATTACAATATTTTCCATCTTTTTGGCATATTCAGAAAGGACCTTAGGTGCAACAACCG
>CAYSBA010000030.1:3161-9486 GCA_964429075.1 uncultured bacterium | reverse complement strand
ACATAAATTCGGTAGAATTCCTCTGCTGAACCTCTATTTTATTAATAAGTAGTTCTTTCTGAAAAAGCAACTCATTGTTATGCTGTTCTAACAATGAGATCTCATGCTTTTTTGTCTTGACTTCATTTAAAAAATGATTGAAGTCAGAAGAAGACAATAGCTTTCTTAGCTTTTCTTCAGAATATCTCTTCACTTTTTATGTTATGATGATGCAGAAAATACGAAGGGGAAAGATACCCCAACAGGACCCCCACTTGGTCTTGGAAAACGCCATCTTCTCATCTTATTGATAATACAATTTGCAACCTTATCGTTACCCATTGTGTTACTAACCACAAAAATCTGCCCTACCCTTCCATTTGTCTCAATTGTAAATCTTACGACAATCTTTCCCTTTAAATCTGGATTACGTTTTAGTTCTCTATTATAACATGCTTTTATTGCACCAAGTCTTCTCTTTATGCTTCTTGCAACAGCCTTCTGATCAAGATTTCCATCTACTTCTGGTGTACTTGCTGATACTGAACCGACAATTCGTGCTTCTGATCTTCCTTTTAAACTCCCCCTTTTTGCTCCACTTGTGGCAAGATCACCGATCTTTGTCTTTCCTACTTCTGCGCCTCCAGTCTTTCTTCCTGCCTTTGCAAGTGATTCTGCTGAAGCTACCTCTACACCACCCTTAAAAGCATTCTTTAAATCACCATCAACTGAACCATCTGCTAATACATCTTCAATCATAGTATTTGTAGTCCCAGGACCTTTTGATCCTAAGAGTTTTAAAAGACCCTTTTTCTTAACCTTCTCTCTTATCTTTGCCTTATGTAATGCCTTTTGCCTTGCTTCGTCTATATTCTTCTTTGGTGCTTTTTTTTCTGTTTTTTTTGCAGCTGCTTTCTTTGCTTTCTTCTTTGAAGTACCTTTGCCCTTCTTACTTTTAACCTTATTTACTTTTTTCCTCTCTGGTTTATATTTTGGGACAATTAGTTTTGCAAATCTGTCAGGTATCTTATCTATACTTATCTCCTTAGGAATCTCTACTGAATTTAAATAAATTATAAATACACTCTGAAGAATAAACGATGTAGCAGTAATAGCTGCAAAGGGTAAATCAATACTCTTTAACCAGCCACCTCTTGCCTCTTTTGGCAACTTTGGCTTTATAGGAGCCGGAGGTGCCACAATAAATTGAAAGAGTATTGTTGTATCACCGATTGTTACCCTGCCTCTCGACTCTGTCGTAAGTGGTAAAAGATATCCTTTGCCATGTTTTTTACATAATCCCTGCTGTTTTATTGCCTGAAAATCTGCTCCACCCCCTCCTTTTACATCGACCTTACCCTTCATTTGATCAGTAAAATTCAAGAAGTATTGATTACCTTTATAAATAAAAAGGGGATACTTAGAAGGAAACGCAGGAGAGGTTACTATAAAATCTGATTTTGGTGAATTTCCAAAATATAGAGTCTTTGACTTTCTAATCAACTGTTCTTCAATAATCTTACCTGACTGTATAATACCAATACGTAATATTTTTGGTAATGTAGTTGCCATTTATCAATTACTCCTTCTTCAAAACTACGAATTTAAAATTACCAAATTCTGCCTGACCAGCACTGTATAGTACTTCTGTTAACAATCTGTATGGTGTTGATTCATCTGCAATCAAAAGGGCCATACCTTTAAATTGCTGCGCATCATTATATTGTGCGATTGTCTTTTGCTTTTCAGCATTTTCCTTAAGTGCGTTATAAACCTTATCTATCAGAAAGCCGGATTCTCCATCACTCTTTTCACTGGCATCAACCTTACCATTCTTTACTTCTACCACCGGTTTGTCATCTACAAGTATATAATTTTTTGATATTGTAATCGGTACAGCTTCAACAGGATCAAGTTTTGCATTTGAAATAGGCAGCTGGAGGTCTTCTGTGGGTGTCACATTTACAGGGCTGACTGAATAACTCTTTAACAAAAATACCAGAATGATTGTCATTATATCCATCAATGAAGTAATTGAAAAGGGCTCCTCTTTAGGACCTTCTTTCTTAATTCTCTTTGGTCTAATTTCCTCTTCCGATGAACCATTTTTAATTTGATCTACCATAATCTGGACTCCCCATCAATTAATAATCCCTTTTCATAAAATAAAACTACCCTGCGCCAGCACTCAATGATACATCAGGGAAAAGTATAACTCCATCACGAGTCTCTCTTGAAGCATCCATTACCTTAACCAGTACTTTATATGGAATCTTTGGCTCTGCACTTATTATTACATTTGTCTCATCTGGGAATTGATCTTTAATCTGCTTAAGCTTCTCTGTCAGAGCCTCATAATCATACTTCCCATCTTTCTTTGGTATAGTACAATTTTCCTTATCCTCCTCACCCTTCTCTTTTGGCTCTTCACCAGGCAGCTGCCCACCAGCACCTGCAATAATAAAGCACTCCTCTGTAATAGCAATAGTTAACTGTAACTTCTTTTTTTCTTCTTTCTTCTTTTTTTGCTGTTGTTGTTGCATAGCTGAGCCAATCTTTGGCGTAGATACATTTATGACTGCAATACTGATAAAGGATGTTGCCATTAGAAGTGCAGGAATAAGAATTATCATCAGGTTCATGACAGGGATCAGAGATTTACTCATATCCCAGCTTCCAGATTCCTTAGCGCTCATTCTTTCGGATGGTTTTCTGGCCATCTTTTCACCTCAAATAGATTTAATAAAACTATATGCTTAAATTAACCCTGTCTCTCAAGCGCACTTGCACCACCCTTTGATCTTGCAGCAAGCAGATTAATAAGACGTACTGAATAGAGGTCTATCTCGTCCATTATTTTTTTGGTAAGTCCTGAAAGGACACCATAAGCCAGAAGACAGGGGATAGCAACAATCAATCCAAAAGCAGTGGTGTTCATTGCAATCGAGATTGAAGATGCAAGCATTGCCTGTTTTTGATCTGGAGCAGCATTTGCCACTGCTTCAAATGCTGATATAAGTCCAAAGATCGTTCCAAGCAATCCAAGCAGGGTTGCTACGTTTGCAATAATCTGTAGTCCACTTATCCTCTTCTGAATCATTGGAAGTACATCTAATGTCTCCTCTTCAACAGCATTTTGTATCTCAATAACTCCTTTATTCGCTCTTGTTAAACCGGCCTTTAAAACCCTTGGGAGGGCTGCATTTGGTGCGGTATTACAGAGCTTGATCGCTCTATCTATGTTGTTTGCAAGGATAAGCTTCTGGATCTGTGCCATAAATGCACTACCATTAATGTTGTACCTGAGATACAGAAAAAAACCTCTCTCAATAATGATAGCGATACCAATGATCGACATCAGGGCGATAGGATACATAAAAATACCGCCTTCCTGAAAGAACTTTGCTGCAGCTGCCATAACTACCTCCTTTTCTTTGAGTTAATCCTTTTTAAATGAAAATTTTCTATACTATAAACCATTATTTTACCGAAAGGTCAACATCCTTAAAAATATCAGAATCGGCATCCACCACTATATTTTTAACAAGGTCCTGGTCCAGCTTTAGTTCATCAAATTTCAGGTTTGATCTATGTAGTATGTAGAATGCCTGCGGCTTTTGAATCTTCCCTTCTACCTTTATCGCATTTAATACTATGATTTGCTTTGCAGGTGCCTTGGAAAATGAAGGTATGCTCCATAGGCATACTATCACAAAAAGTAACGCACGGATTGTCTTTCTTCCATACATCATCACAAAACTATACATCAATCAATTTTAATTTTCAAGTCTTTTAGTTTTAAAAGCACCTACTTCTCCTTTTGATTGGTTGTATCTTCTGGATTGTTCTGTTGATCATTCTCGTTTTCTGTTCCCTTACCACTATTATCTATTCCTCCACCCTCTTGTTGTACAGACTCTGAATCGCTATTTTTCTGCTTCTCCTGCTCAGGTGTTGTCTTGGTCTCATTATTTGATTGCGGCTGGTTCTGTGGGGCTACATTTTCTTTTTTATCCTGTTTCTGTTCTTCTTGGTTGTCCTCTTGCTGATTTATCTTTTTCTGTTGTTTCATCTGTTCCTGCATCTTTTTCTGTTGTTCAAGAAATTTAAGCCTCATTTTTTCATTCTTTATCTTGGCATCTGCCTCTTTTTTATACTTTTCAATGGTATCTTTAATATTCTTGGGTACCTCTTGCTTAAGAGAAAGATACTTATCAAACATGCTCTTTGACCTCTCCCACCTCTCTATCTTATCCATACCCTCTAAATCACCATCTAGATATACAATTCCCATATTATAATAGGCCTCTGGAAGATCTTTCTTGATTTCTATCGCCTTTTTATAACTTTCCAGTGCCTCCTTAAACATTCCTGACGATTTATAGGCATTTCCAAGATTAACAAGATACCTGTAATCATCTGATTTGTATTTCAACGCATTATTAAATGCATCAATTGCTGCCTGATAATTATTTTTCTTTTCATACAAAAGACCCATCAGATTGTAGGCCTGCGGAAAGTCTTTTCTCAGCTGGATTGCCTTTTTTAAAAAATTTATCGCTACAGTATAGTTTTTCTTTTCAGAATTCAAAACAGCAAGCCAGTAATATATATCCGGATTGTATGGATCTATATCCTTTGCGTTCATTAGAGTATCAGACGCCAATTCATACTTCTTTTGTTTCAAAAAAATAACAGCAAGATTTGTTATTGCACGAGAATTTTTTTCGTCATATACAAGTATATCAAGGCTGTCCTTTTTAGCTCCCTCAAAATCTCCCATCAATAACTTTATTCTTGCCAGCTCACTTTTTACAAGATAGGCATCCTTCTTTGATGAAGCTATCTTTTGAAGCAGCTCTTTTGCACGATCAAGCTGTCCTTCTCTTATGTATATCTCAGCAAGGTTAACAGCAGCAGGTTCATAGGTGGGATCTATCTCTATAGCCCTTCGATACATATCGATTGCACCATCAATGTCTGCCTCTTCTTCCAAAAGGAGTCCCCTGTGATACAGAACACCAGGATTTTTTGAATACACCTGATATAGTTGATTTATGTATCCTGCTGCCTCCTCAATACCACCTTTTTTTGCCTTTGATATGACCTGTGCATATAGCCTAAGATCCTGATCAGACATCTTTTCTTTTCCAAGGTTTTCTGACGATACAGTTGCCTTGTTTTGAGTTTCTCTTTGGCCCTCTTCCTGGCCTTTTTGTGACACCTCTTCTTTTGTCTCTTGCCCTTCTTGCTGCTGTTTTTCCTCTTCTTGTGGCAACTCCTTTGTCGCCTCTTTTGTAGTTGCACAGCTTGCAATAAAAACAACAAAAGCAAAAAGAGCTATAGCCTTTTTACACCAATTCTTTTCTATCACCGTGCTGTGCCTCCTTCTGATTTTGAATCTTGGCCCCCTGATTCATTCACCTTCTGTGTTGACTGATTACTGTTTATATCTTCAGACTCCGTAGCATTTCCAGGCTCAGTTTCTGAATCAGAGCTATTGTTCTGTATATCCTGATTTTGTTCTTTCTGTTTCACAAGCTTTTCAATGTCCTTAGATACATAAACACCCATACCTGTAAAACCATAGTTATCTTCAAATTCAAGTGGTGGCTTTTCAAGTGGATAATCGGTAGGTCTTTTTTCATTAAGACTCAACATTATCTTTGTTGTCCATTCGTTTTTAATTCCGAGCTCTTTTGCCTTATTCAGAGCAATCTCATAATTTTCCACAGCCTTGTCTTCAAAGGGGTATGATTTTTCTTCAAGCATCGCCATATACTCCTCCACCTCCTCTTCTGTAAGTCCTTTGGGAGCAGGTGCCTCAAGAAGTGACCTTGCAAAGGCGTCAAAACAACTTCCTATCCTGTAGAGTGCAGCAATACTCCAGGTAGGTCTACCATACTTCAGGATCTCTTTAAAGGTCTTTATCATCTCTTTCATTGCCTTTGTTTTTCTCAACAGGGCCTTTTTAAGATTTCCGGCAATCTTTATTCGTTCATACTCCTTAAACCGTAGTTCGGCCAGTATGAAACTTGATTTTGCAGCAGCCTCCCTTGCATAATCCTCATCTTCAATCTTTCTCCGTTTTACCTCTTTCAAGATTGTTTTATAGTATTTTACAGCCTGTTTTACCTTTTTAAGCTTGAAATAGTATGCATCAGCAATCTCAAGTAGTGCTGTCATGACCTCTAAATCATTCTTTTTATAACGCTGGATGTATCTTTGAAACTGCCTGATCATTGCACGATAGTCCTTCATCTTTTTATAAATGAGGGCTATCTTAAAATATACCTTCGGTATATCCTCTCGATCTGGAAAATTTTTGATATACATCCTGTAATAC
>CAYSBA010000030.1:0-3151 GCA_964429075.1 uncultured bacterium | reverse complement strand
TCTTATAGTCCTGCAGGTACTCAGCATCAACAGCCGCATTGTAAAGTGCATTTACTGCAAGTTTTGATTGCCTATACTTTTTAAAAAGCTCTATATAACTCTTTATGGCTGTATTAAATTCAAAGCTCTTTTCAGCAAGGAGTGCCCTGTTAAATAGCGCCTTATCGGCAATCTTGGATCTTGGATATTCCCTGACAAGACGCTCATACATCCTTGCTGCAGATCTATATTTTTTAAGATTATTTTTGTACAAAAGTGCAGCATTATTAAGGGCATCATCTGCATATTCTGCATTCGGATTTTCTTTGACCAGTCTCAGATACTCCTTGACTGCCTTCTCATAATCTCCCTTTTTTTCATACTCCTCTGCCTGCTTAAATATAGCAAGTCCGCTCAACTTTTTTAGCTCTGCTATCATAGGAGCCTTCTCTTTACCCTTCATCACTCCCATGGCCATTAACTTCTTTGTCCACTCCTCAACCTTACGCCAGTTCTTTTTAACATTATAACTTTCAATTATCAGATTTGCAGCATCCTCAACATGCGGGTTGTTTGGATAGTTCTCAACTATATCGAGTGCCCACTTTCTTGCTTCATCAAAATGGTTGTAAGTAAATAATACCTCGAGGATCTTATACTTGATATCTGGAAACTTGTCGTTTGGCTTTATTTTTTTGAGATAGGCATCACATGCCTCTACGAGTTTCTTTTTTATCTCAGGGATCTTGAGAGGCTTTAGATTTTTCTGTCCTCTCTTGATCAATGGCAATTTTTCAAGCTTGCCTTCCTGTTCAAGCCTCTTTATTTCTCCCTCATAGGCAAGTATTACAGAATAGGCACTCTCTTCAAGGTGTTTATTATTTAGATTAGAATCCCTGACCTTTTTATACTGCTCGGCTGCAGGCAGGAAGTTAAAAGACCAGAAGAGGGCTTCAGCAAGGTTGAAATTCAACTCATAAGAGTCTTCAGTACCTGGATATCTCTTCAGATACTCCTGATAAATCTGTGCAGCCTTAGCATACTCCTCCTTTGCCTTTTCAAGCTCACCCTTCTGTTTCAAGATCTGTGCCTGCTGATGATGAAAGATAGCAGAAGAATAGAGCGATGTCCTTGCTAATTTTCTGGCATTTTCTATTACCTCTATATTGTCTTTGTTGGCCTCATACCACTTTGAACCCTCTGAATAATTCTTAACCAGCTCCTCCCTCGCCTTTGATGCGTTATTAAAGTCACGCAATCTCTCATAGGAAGCAATGATACGCTCCTGCAGTCTTGGATTGCCCGGATTTAACGGGTCTTTCTGAATTGCAATTCTGTATGTTCGTATTGCCTCATCGTAACGGGTCTGTTCAAATAATACATCTGCAAATTTCTCAAAGACCTCCCTCTCATATGGACGACCACCAATCCTCTTAAAATAGTCAATCATCGCGTCGAGACCGCCCCAATTTTCATCCGCATAGGAAATAGCAATGTACTCTATAGCCTCTTTTCTCAGTTCACTACCGGTTTTACCCTTTTTCTTAAGCTGAGAATCTGCATAATCTACAAGCTTTACAAAATAATCCACAGCATTCTGAAAATCGTCGATCCTGTAATAGCTCCATGCAAGTTTGTACAGTGCCTTATCATACAATGGATGATTTGGATATTTAAGTAGTTTTTTATAAGCATCAATTGCCCTTTTCAGATTCTCTTCACCACCCTGATCAAAATAATATTCTCCTATCCGCAACCAGACCTCAGGTACAAAGGAGCTATCTGGAAACTTTGATACAAGTTCCATAAAGATCTTATGCCCCTTTTTGGCCTCGCCCTGCTCCTGCAAACAGTAACCATAGAGATAATAACAGGCATCTACATGTCTGAAGTTCGGAAATTTCTTAATAATTGTTTTATAAAGCTCTATAGATTTTGAGAAATCCTTCTTAGGTTCAACAGGCATAACAGCAAGCCTGTGTTGTTCATATTCGTCCATCTTTTTTTCATACTCTTCCTGTTTTCTCAAATATTCATCTTCTATTTTTCCATAGTATAGCTCGGCAAGCCTGTACATAGCAAAAGGTGTATACTGTGGATCATCTGGATGTCTCTTAATGAATCGTTCAAAAAGCTCTATAGCTTCAAGCCTTCTCGTTCTCTCTATATCTGTCAGTCTATTTATCTTTTTTTCGTACTTTTTTAGAACCTCCTGTTTTTTCTCTTGAAACTTTCTCTCTAAGGTAAGTCTGACCTCCTTTGTAAAATCCTGACTGCGCTGCATGTAAAGATTGATAGTGTCTCTTATGATTGCAAGCTCATCCTTCTTTTTTTTCTTTTTTGTAACGATATTTTTTTCTACCTTACCCTGGAATTCTGTTGCAGTCTTAATTTTGTCCTTAGATTCGGGATTCTTCTTGGTAGTTGAATCTTTATTAGCCCCTTTTGCAGAGACAACGTTGTGTAAGCCTATAAAAAATACAAGAATAAAAAGGTATAATAATAACCTCCTCATTTCTTCTTTTCTCCCTCCTCAAGCATAACTCCCAGACTCTTTGATACCTGTTTGATCTCCTTGGACTCTTTTTTACTCATATTAACTATCTCATCTGTCACCTTTTGTTTCATTGTCCATGCAACATCAATTATACCCACATCAGCATCCATTATGAGCTTATCCAACTTCTTAAAGGCTATATCAAAGGCATTCTTTGCTATCTGGCCGGTCAATGATTCGGTTTCCTTTTTTAAACGCATTAACAGTATGTCATACTCTTTCAGTCTTTTTTCCTCTTTTTCAATTGTTACAACAACACTTCCGCTTAATTTATCTGCCTCCCTTTCAAGTTCATTGTTGAACTCTGCCACCCTTTTCATCATGCTATCTACCGATTTGGAAAGCTCAGATGTCTTGATCAAAAGTGACTTTCTTCTGGGCGAGACTTCAGCCTGTGCCTTCTTCATCAACCTCTTTTCTTCTTTCAATAGTTCATCATAACTTTTTCTGAGCTCATACTGCTCCAGATAGATGCCCTCCATCTTTGCCTTGACCTTGGTTGCATTTACTAATTTCTCAAGGTCCTTTAACCTAAAAAAGTAACCTCTCAGTTCCCTGTTGTAGTCATCAAGCATGGATAGAAATTTTTTCTCCTTATCTGGATCAAATTTAAGG
>CAYSBA010000029.1:0-9505 GCA_964429075.1 uncultured bacterium | reverse complement strand
CTGCTGAGAAATTTATAAATTTTGAAGCATTCTTAGAACTAAAAGTGTTAAAAATATCTACATCAAGGGTTTACATACAGAAAAAGATTATTATATTATAATATGACTAATTATGGAGGTGTAAGATGAGCTGTAACGTTGGAAGAATTGATAGAGCATTCAGGATTATTATTGGTATTTTCATTCTTTCATTAATGTTCTGGGGGCCAAAGTCTTATTGGGCACTGCTTGGCATTATCCCACTTGGAACAGGTCTTTTGGGCCGGTGCGGGCTATATTCCCTGATAGGATTAAATACCTGTAAGACAAAAGAGAGTACACAATAGAATATGAAAGCCTATTTAAAGGTTTTAATTGTTGTTATTTGATACCGATGATCCTGTGGATCTGAAGATTCAATCTGATATTATAGCTATTAAGAGCAAGGATCCAGTCAACAAGCAAGCGTGGGTCTAAATAAGGGGTGCATGGTGAAAACAGCATTTTAAGATCTCCCATGTCGTGCTCTTTTATGAATTTTACTGACCAATCAAAATCGTTTTTATCTTTTATGACAAACTTAAACTCACCTTTTTGTGAGATTCTTATAAGGTCAATGTTTTTTAGATTAAAGTCACCTTGATAACCACTCGAGGGTGTCTTTACGTCAACAACAAAATATACATCCTGATCTAAAAGTTTTTCAGGGACAGCTATGGTACCGTTTGTCTCAATTATCACCCTTTTGTTATTCAATGACAACACCAGATCAACTGTTGCTTCCTGTAAAAGGGGCTCACCTCCAGTTATGAGGATATATTTTTTTAATGAATTATGCACCCTGTTAAAAATATCATCAAAAGTAAATCTTTGACCACCTTCCCAGGCATAATCCGTGTCACACCATCTGCACCTTAAATTGCAACCCGAAAGCCTGATAAATAGTGCAGGGTAGCCAGAAAAGCTCGACTCTCCAATTATACTTTCAAATATCTCAGATACCAACAGAGAATCTTTCAAATCTAACCACCTCTGCGACAGATTTTTCTGTTTCAAATACCCTCACACTATAAACCTTATCACCAAATCTATCTGATAGCCTGTTAAAGATATACAGTGCTATATTTTCTGCTGTAGGATTATTTTTTTTAAAGAAATCAAGATCGTTCAAAACCCTATGGTCAAGATCAGATACTATCTCTTTTAAGACACTATCGATGAGGTGAAAATCCACAACCATTCCTGAGTCATCGAGTTTTTTGTTAAAGATTGTGGCTTCAACCCTCCAGTTGTGTCCATGTAGATTCTCACACTTTCCGTTGTAATCTCGTAGAAAATGTGCAGAGGAAAAAGAAATAGATCGGGTTACAAAAAAGATCAAAGATTCGCTCATATCCTGATCTCCTCCAGATAGTCGTCATCTGCAGGTGTTGCAGTTATTTCAGTCTCTTTGCCATCTGGAAAGGTGATAGAGACCGATGCAGAACTCGAATAGCGGGCTTTTGAATAACGAAGAACAATAGAAGCAGCCTTTTTAAGATTTTCATCAGATATAAACCCTTCAAGTACAGCGGTAGCTCCAATTGCGTTTTTTACACGAAGCTGTGGACAGCCTCTGAGACTCCTTTCGAGATAGGCGTTTTCACCTTTATTCCTACCTACAATGACCTTGGCGTCCTCAGAAATCCTGAAGTGCCTACCTACACTGAGGGTTATAAAATCATCGATGCATGGCCTTTTTTTTGTATGAGTAAGAAGGTCTCTGAATTTTTTTGCATAGTTTTGATCGGTAAGATAGCAACATCCACCTGCAGGGGATTGAAAATTTTCTATACCAAATTCCTTAACCAGCTCAAGCTGCCTCTTCCTTGAGCGACCGGTGATGTCAAAGAGCATTTCTCTTTCAATGATTCCAGCCTTTTCCATCTCTGTGGGGGGCAGGACCTTTGCACAAAGAGGTCTCAAAATTCTGTTCTGTAGTCCTGCCTCTTTTTCAATGTGTCTTAATGTATTTTTAAACTGACTCATTGGTCTCTGTCCCACTACTTCACCCGTAAACACAAAGAGTGCACCTTCCTCTTCCATTATCTGTTTTGCCTTCTTTAGCATCATTATTCTGCAATCTATACAGGGATTTACATTTTTACCATATCCATGAGCAGGTCTTGTTACAACATCTATGTATTCCTCGGATACGTCGATCATTCTTAGTTCAATGCCTACCTCTTTTGCTGATACAAGGGCAGGGTGCATCTTTGAGGACATTCCTATGCGGCGTTTAGTACCTGTTATGCAAAAACCTGTATAGAAGTGTAATCCAACTACGTAAAAACCAAGATCCTTTACAATTCTGGCAGATAATGTGCTATCAAGACCACCGGATATCAATCCTACAGCCTTTTTCAAACCATCTTTGTTTTTCATGAGTGGAAAAATAACAATTCATATTGCTTTTATCAACCCAGCATGACAAAGATGTCATATTGAGCAAATAAATCTTACACAGATGTAAATTTTTAGTGAATTTAAATTATGTTTTTAAGATCCATTAACTGGAAGAATATAGATATATTTGACACAACATTAATAATGGTATACCAATGACAGGATGGTATAAAATTTGCTTTTAGCAACTAAAACTGTAAGTGGAGGAAAGTGATGAATAAACAAGGAATTTTTTACTATCTACCAATACTTTTAATTGTTTTTGCGACAATGGGTGTATTTTCTGGATGCAAAAAGGAGGTTGGTTCTGCAAAAAAGGAAAGCTGCAACACTGACGCAGACTGTTCAGGAAATCAGATCTGCAGCGGTGGTACATGTCAAGATAAAGAACAGCTTTCATGTCAGAGTGATGAAGATTGTGATGCCAATCAGGTATGCACAGATGGTTACTGTAGAGACAAAGAGACAACGAGCTGCCAGAGTGATGCAGATTGCAATGACGATGAGGTTTGCAACAAAGATACCGGTAAGTGTGAGAAGTCTGTTGAATGTAATTTTGACTCAGACTGTGGCACTGGAAAGGTATGTATAGACTACAAATGTAACACAGCCGGCTGCACTTCTGATTCAGATTGCTCAAACGGTAAGGTTTGTGATCAGAATAGGGGTGAATGTATAGATGATACATCATTCAGAGTGATATCGGCATATCCAGAAAATGGAACAACCGGTGTAGGCACAAACGTCACCTTAAAGCTAAAGTTCAACAAGCCTGTTGACAGACAGTATGTACTCAACAATACAGATTCACCAGTCTTATTTTTATTCCCCAAGTGGGAAAATAACACAAATATCAATTTTGAAGAGAATGATACAGTAATATCGATCTCAGTTAATTTAGATCAAGACAAGACTTATGGATTTGGTACTCTCTATATGAGGAGTGCAGATGGTGATGTACTTGATGAGCCATATGTAAGCTATTTTTATACAGGAGACAATCCACCTTCTGCATATATTTCAGGTAAGGTTGTGCTTGGTTCAGAGGAGTCTGGTTATAGCGTTGCAAATTCTGTTGTGATTCTCATTAAAAGTTTTCAGGATCTTGATCAAGATGGCCCAACTGCTGTGGTTTTTACAAACCAAGATGGTACCTTTCGTATTCCCTGGGTAGCACCTGGAAGATATACCCTCATGGGTATGGCAGATGCAGACGGAGATGGTCAGATTACGATGGAAGGTGATTCTAAAGATGCAATAGGTTTTAATGCTGATCGAGTTTTTAAGTTTATTATTGTTGATCAGGATCCTGTAACTGGAGAAACAATTACATTGTATACCCCGAAATTTGGTGATGGGTTATATAAGGTTGGAGGAGATCCTGCTATTGTTGCAAGCACAATGGGTAACAAAACCGAGATTGTGCTGGAAGAAACTCAGTATAACAATTATGTAAGCGATGCTACTGTAAAGGTAAACGATGTACAGCTGGATTATGTCTATGATAATCCTGATTGTACAGACCCGCATTGTCCGGGAAAATACGTAGATACCAACAACCAGATCCAGTATTCGGCAGGAACGACATACAGTCTCAACATCAATGTCAATAATACCACAATAACAAATATAAAGCCTCAGACAATGCCAGCTTCATTTGCCGTCGATATCAACGGGGAATGTCATGTTAATCAACCTGTGACATTCAGTTGGGGAAATGTTGATAATGCTGATCTCTTTTATGTATTAATACTCGATCATAACGGTAATACAGTATATCCAACCCAGAATGAGCTGGATGCAATTTTACCTGCCAATACTACAGAGCTTACTGTTGATGAGACAACATTCACTCAATCAGGACAGTACTACATAATGGTAAATGCAATGAATCTTGGGTATGGTAATATTTTTTCTGGGAATCTGATTAATGCGCGTGAAGCATTGATTGTAACAAGAACAGTGGTGTATCAATTCAACTGTAACTAAAAACTTACCCCCTCTCTACTGCTCTCATCCCAGGGAGGTGATGTTATCCTCCCTCATCACCTCCCTTATTTTTTAAAACCACTGTTGGGTCTTCACCCATCTTTATAAGTTTTCTTATTGTATTCATTAACCACCAGTAGTAGGATAGGTTGTGAATTGTACTCAGGATGGCTGCTGTTATCTCCTTTGATTTATGAAGATGTCGAAGATATGCAATTGTAAAATTCTTACAGGTGTAGCAGTTGCATTGTGGATCTGGAGGGATCAAGGCCTCTTTGTACTTTGCATTCCTGATATTTATACTGCCATGTCGTGTGAGCAAAAGACCATTTCTTGCACACCTTGTTGGATATACACAATCAAAAAGATCGACTCCTCTAAGTACAGCATCTACTATATCTTCAGGTTTACCCACACCCATCAAGTATCGAGGTTTATTTTCAGGTAGTAATTCTGTTGTTATCTCTGTCATGCGTAGCATATCTTCCTTTGATTCACCTACACTCAGTCCACCAATGGCATAGCCATCAAAGTCCATCTCAACAAGATGGGATGCGCATTCTTTTCTCAGATTTTCAAAGACTCCACCCTGTACAATTGCAAAGGTTGTTTGATCCTTACCTTTGACCTTGAGACTCCTCTCTGCCCATTTGATTGTTCGTTCTGTAGCATATCTCACTTCACTCTCTGAAAGATCGGCAGCAGAGCAATGGTCGAGAACCATGGAGATATCTGAACCAAGCCTTTTTTCTATTTCCATCATATCCTCAGGTGTGATCCTGTAGAGTGTACCATCAACAGGAGATTTAAAGGTTGCGCAATTGTCGTTTATATCAACAAGGTGCGAGAGACTGTACACCTGAAACCCCCCACTATCGGTGAGTATCAAACCGTCCCAGCCAAAAAAGTTATGCATCCCTCCGGCCTTTTCTATTATATCTACTCCCGGTCTTATAAATAGGTGAAGTGCGTTTGATAAAATCAGACTGTAGCCAATTTCACTGACCATATTGAAAGTAAGGGCCTTAATAGTTCCGAGTGTTCCAACAGGCATAAATGCTGGTGTTTTGATAATCATACCATCGATTATTAACTGAGCGGCTCTTGCCCTTTTATAGGTTTTTTGTAACTCAAATTTCATATTATTATGAGAAGTCTTTGATTATCTGATCAAAATCGCACCTTAGCCTCTTTAAGTATTTTTCTGTCCTTTGTTTTGATTGTAGTTCTCTCCATTTTTTTATCTCTTTATGATCACCACTCAAAAGTACCTCCGGCACCTTCATACCTTTAAAGACCCTTGGTTTTGTGTATTGAGGATGTTTGATCCTACTTTTTCTGAATGAATCAAGCTCTACTGAATCGGGGTTTCCAATGACCCCAGGTATGTATCTACTGATTGCATCAATGATACACAGGGCAGCGTATTCGCCACCAGAAAGGACATAAGGACCACATGAGATAGAAAGATCGACAAAATTTTTGATCCTCTCATCAACCCCTTCGTATCTTCCACAGAGGATTACAATCTCAGATTTTTGTGAAAGCTCTTTTGCCAATCTATTGGTCAGCAATCTCCCTGCAGGATCTGTGAGAATTATATAACTTTTTTGATTTGTAATTTGTTTCAGTGCCCTGTAGAAAACATCTACCTTCATTACCATACCCTCACCACCACCAAAGGGGGTATCGTCAACTTTGTTGTGTTTGTCTTCTGAAAACTCCCTTAGATCAAAGGTCTCTACAGAGATTGTGTTTGATTTTATTGCCCTTTTGATTATTCCACAGTTTAAGGGTGAATCAAAAAATTCCGGGAAGATTGTAACGATTTTAAAGACTATTTCAGGCCTGTTCAACACAGAGATCGGTATCTATAACGATTAAATCATCATCAATCTTTATTACCGCATCTTTTACAAAAGGTACCCAGATCTGTTTTTTGGGGTTATTTTTTTTATAAACCACCATAATATGATGCGCTCCATTGTAGAAAAACCAACCCACTTTGCCTATGGGGTTGTTTTTTTTGTCAACAACCTTTAGGCCTTCAAGATCAGCAAGGTAGAATTCATCTTCATTGAGCTCCGGCAGATCATTGCGATTTACATATACAAAGGCACCTTTCAGTCTTTCGACATCGTTACGTGAGTCATAGCCCTTCGGTTTGATGACAAGCCCTTTCTGTATGTATCGAATCCTTTCTACTATAAGTGGTATAAAGCGCTGCTCGTTAAAAGACAACAATAGCTCCTTATCATCCGAAAGTACGGATGAATTAGTATTATAAAGCCTTATCAGAATCTCGCCCTTTGTCCCAAAGGGCCGTGTAAGTCTTCCTATCTGTAGGTAGGGCTTTTTAATTACTCTATTATCTCCAGCATTACTTTTTTGCCGCGTTTGGCAGCTGCAGCATTGAGGATTGTCCTGATTGCCCTTGCGGTCTTACCGCTTTTACCTATTACCTTGCCCAGCTCTTCTCTTTTTACTCTGAGTTCGAGCACGGTGGTAAACTCCCCGCTCAACTCCTGAACTGATACCTCCTCTGGGGTATCAACAAGCAACTTAGCAATCTCTTCAGTCAATTCTCTCAAGCTCAACATAACAGCTCCTCCGTATGGAATTTAGTGGTTTGTGGCCTGATTTTCAGTTTCATTCTGTTTCGGCACACCCTTTTTATACTTTTTTACAAGCGACTTTACCCTGTCGCTCATCTTAGCTCCTTTTTTTACCCACTCTTCAAGACTATCAAGATCAATATATACATTATTTTTGTCTCTTGGGTCAAGATATCCTATCTTTTCTATGAATCTTCCCTGGACAGGATTTCTGGAATCTGTCACAACGATATGGTAAAACGGTGTGTTTTTGGCACCACGTCTTGCAAGTCTGATAACTACTGCCATATTACAAACTCCTTTTTATGATCGAATGCACGCTTTACAACAAAAAAATATATTTGTAAAGTCCTTGCACTTTTCTTGAACTTGAGTCAAATATGAATTATACTCTTAGTTGAAAATGAAATCAAGTTTGAAATATCTGATCAGGTTGTTATTAAGCCTTAGTCTCGTTGTATCCGGACTCTATCTTTTTACCTTTGATGCAGCTGCACGAAAGACCATTTATAAATGCGGTAGCAATGTCTTTACCGATGCACCCTACAGGTATCCTCATATTCGGTGTGAGGTATTTATAAAAGGAGATAGTGTTAATTTTCGCAGTAGAAATCAGATACAATATTTTAGTTTTAAAAGACCCTCTAAAAAAATTTTATCAATTGTAAAGGAGGCATCCAAAAGGTATAATGTTCCTGTTGCCCTTATACTGGCTGTAATAAATGCTGAATCTGGATTTGACCCATATGCAGTCTCTCCTAAGGGAGCGATGGGACTTATGCAACTTATGCCAGAGACAGTAAAATTGTTGCAAATAAAAGACCCTTTTGACATTAATGAAAATATTTTAGGTGGCACAAAGTATCTTAGAATCTTGATTGATAAGTTTGGCAATGATGCAAGAAAAATACTTGCAGCATACAATGCAGGCCCTAATGTGATTGAACGATACAGTGGTGTACCCCCCTACCCAGAAACGATAACCTATATTAAAAAAGTTATATCAGGCTGGAAGTACTACAAAAAGAGGATGAATCTCGATTAGTATGGTGGAGAAAAAAAATCTAAAAGAATCAAGGATCTACACCCTTCCAAATTTTTTAACCATGATAAGGATCCTCTTGATCCCTATATTTGTTTACTATATGTTTGATGGGAGAAAAGATCATTCAATTATTGCAGCAGCAATATTTATAGTTGCCTCAATAACAGACTATCTTGATGGACTTCTGGCAAGGACAAGAGGAGACACAACAACAATGGGTAAATTCCTTGATCCGCTTGCTGACAAACTAATAGTGATGAGTGCATTAGTAATGTTGGTACAGCTTAACAGGATTGCAGGGTGGATAGTTATTATTCTTTTGGCAAGGGAGATGGCTGTAAATGGACTTCGTAGTATGGCATCACAAAGAGGGATTGTTATTCCTGCAGGATTTATGGGTAAGGCAAAGACATTTGTTCAATTCTTTGCAATATCTGGCTTGATTATCCACTATCCTGCACCTGTTGGTTTTGGTGATTTTGTTATAACTCTTGATTTTCAGAATGCCGGGATGTTGCTCATCTACGTAGCCCTTATACTTTCAGTTATCTCTGGCGCATTATATTTCAAAAAATTTGCAAAGACTCTAATGTAATGGAAATGCTATCCCTGCCTTGAGGCCTGGATAACCGGCCTCTACCCTGATAACAACCCTTTTATTGATCTTCAAGAAACCACCGATGGCACCCTCCCAATAGATACCACCTAACACATAATCACTGTGATAAGGACTTTTAGAGATGGTAAATTCGTAACCGATGGCAAGCTTTGGATAAAGCCAGAGATTATCGGTAAGCTTAAAGCGCCAAAGAACACCTACCGGGATTGTCAAAAGTGAATATGTCCAGTCTGACACAAAATGGATGCTTATATCTGCACCAAAATCGAATTCAAGGTCATCGGCTACACCCTCTGCAATACCTTTTTTATTAATATACCAGTTCCCCCTTATCCCTCCACCAATACCAAAGTAACCAGAAGGTAAGAGGATGCCCCATACAGTAAATGATGCTGGTTCAAGTTTGTTTTCCTGTGCAAACAAGGGGACTTGTTCTGCATAAACCACTAAAAAGAGCAGTAGGCTAATCAAAATAATTCTTAAAAGGTATTTCATATAAAAGACAAAAAGTTTAATTGTCTAATATACAATAGCCTGATCAATGTCAACACTTAAACCTAAGCGGGAATTGACATGTACAATGGGTAAAAAGGAGTAAGAGGAGGGCACAATCCTGTGGAGATAGCGGATAGAGTGTAGGATATAGCAGGCTTAGCAGTAAATAATGTCAACCGGGACGGTTGATCTACCGTTGTTTATATACTCTTTGTTATAATGATTATTAAACCGTTTGAGGTAGGACAAGCGTCCCGCTTGTCTGATCAAAAGGTGTACTACACAATTAGTAAATATCTCTTAAGAGGGATATGGACC
>CAYSBA010000028.1:0-9704 GCA_964429075.1 uncultured bacterium | reverse complement strand
TGTTATAGTTGTAACACTTTTTTTCAGTGTATACTACACAGTTATGGTTATAGGACAATACAATGGATTTATCCCGACCTTTCACAGGGTAACATTTATTACAAGTGGACTGCCTGCATCATATATATTTTATGACATTGTTATAAAGAATTTTTCATTCATAATGCTTGGTATATTGACCTATAAACTTACAAAGCAGGAACACCGGAACAAAAAAGATCTTTTTGAATGGAAAAGCCGTATTGAAGATATGAAAAGAAAGATGGCAGAAATGGAAAAATTCGCTGCCCTTGGCGAACTTGCCGCAATGATGGCACATGAGATCAGAAATCCTCTGGCCAGTATAACCGGCTCAGCAACAATGCTTTTTAAAAAAGAGGGTATCAGCCAGGTTGACAGGGAGAGATTGGTTTCTATACTAAAAGATTCAACAGACAGATTAAATCGACTGCTTGAAGACTTCCTGAAGTTGTCATCCATAAGATCGTCTCCAACTACAAGATGCGATCTGTTCAAGATGGTAGAAGATATATCTTTACTTTTGAACAAAGATGGTGTCCTGATAAAGAACGAGATAAAACCGGGGACATACATAACTGCCCATAGTGATTCACTTTATAATCTGTTGTTTAATATTATAAAAAATGCCACAGAGGCATCCAGAAGCGGACAAATGGTCACTGTATCTGCAAGAAAAGAGGGCAGGCTGTTCGAGATAAGTATTGTGGATGAGGGTGAAGGTATAAAAGAAAAGGATTTTCAAAATATCTTTAAACCTTTTTATACTACCAAAGAGAATGGAACAGGTCTTGGTATGTCTGTAGCTTTAAAGGTTGTAAAAGATCATAACTGGAATATAAGTGTTGAACCAAATTCGCCAAGTGGTACTATTGTGAGGATAACAAATGGGTATTGATGAAAGGATCCTTATCATCGATGATGACGTTAATCTCTGCAATTTTATTCAGATATTGCTATCAAATGAAGGTTATAAGAGTGATGTTGCATACGGTTTTTCCGAAGGAATGAAAAAGATCGATGAAATCAGACCCTCTGTTGTGTTACTCGATGTCAAACTGAAAGATGGTGATGGTCTTGAATTATTAAAGATCATCAAAGATAAGTACCCTGAGACAGAGATCATAATGATAACCGCATTCAGCACAACAGATCTCGCCATTAAGTCAATACAGCTGGGTGCATACGACTATATTACAAAACCCTTTGACAATATAAACCTTCTTGAGGTTGTACGACATGCCTATAAAAAAACAAATATTGTTGGAACTACAGAGGATTATAATACCTTCATTGGGAAAAGCGAGGCAGTAAAGAACATCCTATTTGCTATAAATACAATAAAGGATCTGCCAAATAATGTCCTGATTCAGGGAGAAAGTGGTACTGGCAAGGAATTAGTAGCAAGACTTATACACCAAAAGGGAAGATACTCTAAGGGCCCTTTTGTTGCTGTAAACTGTGCAGCAATCCCTGAAGGCCTTTTTGAGTCTGAGCTTTTTGGCCATGTCAAAGGCTCTTTTACAGGTGCTACTCAGGATAAGGTGGGAATGTTTGAAGAGGCCAACGGAGGTATAATATTTCTTGATGAAATAGGAGAACTTCCTCTTTCTGTCCAGGTAAAGCTATTGAGGGTGATTGAAGAGAGGGCTATCAGAAGGGTTGGTGAAAATAAAAGTCGCCCAATATCTGTCAGGATAATTGCAGCAACCAACAGAGACTTAGAACAGGAGGTAAAAAAAGGGAATTTTAGAGAAGATCTATTCTACAGATTAAACGTAGTAAGAATATATATTAAACCTCTTAGGGAGAGAAAGGAGGATATTCCAGAACTTGCATACTACTTTTTAAAAAAGTATGCAGCACTGTTCAACAAAAAGATAGATAGTATATCAAAAGAGGCGATGGAAATACTACTCAACTACTATTTCCCCGGTAATGTAAGGGAACTTGAAAATATTATCGAAAGGGGCGTTTCCTTTGAAAATAAAAACTATCTTTCTGTTTCAAGCCTACCTTATGAGTTGATAGGAGGTGGTGAGGTCTTCGAAGAGGAGCAGTCCAAAAAGTTATGGGCTGACTTTAACAAGGGATCAAAAGATCTTGATAGCTACATCGAAGGTATAGAAAAGGGTCTTATAAAAGAGGCATTGCGAAAGGCAAAGGGAGTGAAGGTAAGGGCAGCAGAACTACTCGGGATAACTTTCAGATCGTTAAGACACAGGCTCGAAAAGTATAAGATAGATTAATTGGGCGCACTCTCAGCCTGAGAAAGGCCGAGTCTTCCTGTGATAATACCATCATACTTCTTTACGATTTTTTTGAATTTTTTGAGATCCTGACCCCTCAGTGGTTTACCTCTTGGCATACGTTTTAGTTGTTTGTCCGGATTGACAAAGTGACCGTTTACCTTCATGCCAAAGTGAAGATGTGGCCCTGTGGATCTTCCTGTAGAGCCGACATAACCTATAACCTGCTTCTGTTTTACCCTCACTCCGGGCCTGATGCCCCTTGCAATACGCTTCATGTGTGCATAGGCGGTTTCAATACCATTTGGATGTCTTATGACAACAAGATTCCCATTAGGTCCTTTAAAACCTGCAAATTCAACAATACCATCTGCTGCAGCATAGATCTTTGTCCCATAAGGAGCAGCATAATCAATGCCATTATGAAACTTTGTATAGCCAAGGATTGGATGTCTTCTAAAACCATACCTTGATGATACTCTAAAGAATTCAAGAGGAGCTCTTAAGAAGGCCTTTCGCATCGATCTTCCTTTCTCATCATAGTATCCTTTGTTGTATCTATAGGCCCTTAATTTACCGGTGATCCTACCATCATAAAAAGCAGCAAGTATATGGCCATAATGGATAAATTTGCCATCCTTGTAGTATTTTTCAACAAGGATAGTGAAACGATCACCCGATCTCACCTCTCTGAAGAAATCGATCTGGTACATGAATATCTCCATAAATCCATTGATCAGTGTGTAGTTTTCGTTGAGCGCTAAAAGGGCAGAATAGAGGCTATCCTTTATAGAGCCTGTGATTAGCTTTACCTCTTTATCAAGGGGTGTTATTACCTTTTTGCCTATGAATGTGTTTTTGTCTTTTCGGGTAACTATGTATCGTGTTTCAATATCTGGTATAAATTCAAAGCGGAGAAATACCCCTTCTGGATTGAACTCAATTATATACTCATCCCCAGGCCTTGAATTCTTAAAATCAAACTTGTTTCTCAATGCATTTAAAGTAAGTTCTGCTGTTTGAGGATCAACTCCATTTTTAAGAAGTACTTCAAATACAAATTCGTTTCTCCTGAGTTTACCCCTGATAATCCTGTTTCTCTCCTTATCTTTTTTGGATTTTTTTACCTCCTTTCTGGTATAGGCTGCCTTTGGCATATTTTTATCTGATTTTTTTTGTGCTGACTCTTTTGTTGCTGTAACCTTATTTACATTCTTTTGCTTAATAAGCACATTTTTGACCTCTTTGGGGATAGGGTATCTAAAGAATACAAAGTAGGTCAGAAAGAGGGCTATAAGGACCAGAATTACCCTAAAATAGGCAGGGTTAATACTATCACCATGGCCTTTTCTGGGCTTTTTAGACCTACCTATACCATGGTATAGACGATCCTGATTTCCTTTTAAGATGTCTTTCACACCACTCCTCGTCAAAAAGAGAATAACACAGCTTACAACAGCAGTCAAAAAAATATCTACTATATGTTGAAAAAAGAGCTATGCTCTTGTATAGAGATGTTATGTATGATTTTGAACTGATGGATGAATATAGGAATTTAGTCGAACTTGTCTACAACAAATACAAAATGATACCTGCCGAAAAGAGGTTCAGTGTATCAATATCAATGAAGATTCTAAGAGATCTGAATCGAAACAGACTATTCAATGGTAGTGATGTACTGTGTTTCTGTCAGGGTATGATAAGCTGGTTGAAAGACATTACCACCTCTTTAAAGGTTAAGTCAGACAGAGGCTTTTTTATTATGACCGATGAAAACTTTGAGTTCAAATACAGGTATGAAATAGCAATATCTAAAAGGATTTTTGATCCTGAAAAGGAGCTCACACCACCCCTTTTACTTGCCCTTCTTCTAAGATACAACAGGGAGGGGAAGGATGCAGAAGCCTGGCTTTATAGAGTAAAAAAAAGAATAAATGACATATTGAATTGACATGGATGAACTATGAAGGATAGGGACATCGAAATAGAAGAGTTAGAGCAAGAGTTTACATCAAATCCAAAATCTGATGTCTATATCAGGCTTGCAAAGGCCTACATAGAAAGAGGTAGGTTGATTGAAGCAATTGTTGTGCTTAAACGGGGTATGAGAAACTACCCTGACAATCCAGAGCCTGTTCGTCTACAGGCAGAAATATACAGAAAGCAAGGGAAATACAAACTCGAACTCGACTGTCTGAAAAGACTTAGGCTCCTTAAGGCCAACAGTCTTGAAGATGATCTAAGAATGGCTGAGATCCTGCTCTACGCTTCTGACTTTGAGGGTGCAACAGATCTATGTCGGGAGATCTTAGAAAAAGATCCATCAAACCACAGGGCACTTACCATACTCGAGGAGGCTGCAACAAACCTGAAGGAGATAACAAAACAGATTATGATGCCAACCAGGGGAAAATCAAAAGAAGCCAGTCAAATAGAGCCCAACAGACAATCTGAAGAGCCTGATCAAAGAGAGACAAAAGACCAACAAAAATCAAGTGCAAAAGAAGATATGGTCTCAGAGGTAAGGTCAGAAGCGAAAGATACCGAGACAGATCTGGAAGATATTGCACTAAAGAAAAAGAGGTGGCCTGTTTTTGTTGTTGTTTTTATTCTGGTTATTATGGCAGGCTTTTTATATTATTCCTCGTACAAAAAAAAGATAAAAAGAGAGGCTGACAAACTTAAAAAAGAGATAGATACTCATCTAACTTCCCTCAATACTAATGACATAGATAAGATCAAGGGGGATATAAAAAAAGTACAAAAACTCACAGGTGAGACAGATTTTACAATATTTGCTGAATTCAAGATTGAATTTATAGATTCAATACTCTTAAAGGCTGGCCTAAAAAAAGAACATATTGATAAACTAAACCAGCTTGTTTCAAAATTATCAGATAAAAATGAGAAGATCAAAAAATCCTGCATGCTTTTACTGTATCTACTTGGTAGGGATCTCACTAAGGCAGATACAATCTTTGCATCTATTAATTCTGAAGATTTAGCTAAGTCAGATGTCTTTATTGCAGATATATTTGCGATATATAAGCTCTTTCGTGGTGAATATAAAGAGGCCATGCATTATCTTGATATCTCCTATAAAAAGGCTCCAGATAACATACTGACAAGGCACCTGCTACATATCTATTATACCACAAATCTTAAGCTAGATCGTTCTGTTGAACTTTCACGTTTTGTTTTGAAAGAAAATAATACAGATAAGAGAGCAACCCTGTCTATTGTTGAAGGATTACTTGCACTTTATGGCCCATCTGAAGATGTATCAAAATATCTTGAAAGACTCTCTGTTGTCTACAAAAAGGACCTATCAGAATCTGAACAGGAGAGGCTAAGGGTCATTCAGAATCTTGTATCACTACGAAAACAGGAATCCACAGATCCAGGGGTCCTAAAAAAGGATCTTAATCCTTTGATATCAGGGACATATCCATTTATTTTACAGTATGAAGCCTACATCGAATCTGGACGGTACAACGACGCACTTGAGATTGAAAAGAGACTCGTAAGTTTCTTTCCATCCAATAGATTGTCAGAACAGATGGAGGCAATCTACGACATTGCTACCGGTAAGGACTCAAACCTTCTTTTGAAGAGTAACTTTGATAGATGGGTCCTTTTGAGCATGATCTTAAAAGAGAGGACCTTAAAAAAAGAGATAAAGAAAATTTTCAATTCCACAGTTAAAAAGATCAAAGATAGATTTTTAAATGGCGCTATTGAGATATTTTTAAACAAAAATTACAACAGGGCATATAATATCCTCTCTAAGGGTGCTAATGAGGCATCAGGTGATCTTGAACTTACAGCATACAGATCCCTTATGGCAATAGCCCTTGCTAAGTCAGGTAAAAAGAGAAAGGCAAATGAGCTTCTTGATATAATAAATAAGGAATTTAATGACTGGTGGCTTGTTCAACTGGCAAATATTTTAATAAAAAAAGATGCCAAAATGGAAGATCTACTTGAAACCATACCACCCTATGGGATCAGGGCAAGGTAGGTACCTCAAAAGGTGGCCATTTTTCCAGCATCTTTTCTGTAATCTCTCTTTTTTTGACCATCTCACTGTAAAAAGAGGATGCCCCGGTTGGATTACGATCAAAGGTGTTGTAATCTGTTCTATAGAGTCCAAAACGGGGATCAAAACTTCCCCACTCATAGTTATCCATCAGTGACCAGTGTATATAACCAAAGACATCAATACCATCATTTATTGCCATCTCTATCATCTGAAGATGTGAGATTATATATCTTATTCTCTTGTTGTCGTCTGTTGTGGCTATCCCATTTTCTGTAATTATCAATGGAAGTCCAAAACTGTCATTCAATTTGCGAAGTATTCTGTACAGTCCCTCAGGGACAATGTTCATACCGTTGTCAGACCTTTCATATGGTACGTCTGGACAACCAAGATCAGAAAGAGAAATACCTGTTACCTTTTCTATCATTCCATCACACATAAGTGCATCAACAGGCTTCATGATAGCAGAATTGTATACTACAGGATCTGATGTATAGTAGTTGATACCAAGAAAATCGAGTTTGTTTACCCAATCCTTATGAAGATCCTGATCTGTAAGTCCATCCATCTCTTCATCAAACATACCTTCAATAACAGCCCTTGGGAATGTAAGGTTATAGAAATCATCGAGCCTGTTTGCAGCATCCACATCAAGTGGTTCCTGAGGATTCGCAGGATAAAAATAGATAGAATTTTTTGCTATGCCAACCATTGAAGCTATACCATCACCATCTGCATCTTCTGTATCTATATCTTTAATAATTTTGTAGGACTCAACATGGGCCTCTATCAGGTTTTTTAATACGCCAACGATCTTTGTTTTTAGGTTAAAGATAGACTTATCACCAGGGGGGAAATTACCTGTACCGTATGCACCAAGTACATATACCACTGGTTCGTTTATGGTGATCCACAGGTCCACCCGGTCCTTGAGATGAGAGACAACAAATTCCACATATTTTTTAAACTCTTCAACTGAAGCGGCATCCTTCCAGCCTGGATGTTCTTCTGTGTCCTCTGGATCGTTCAACCATATTGGATTTGTAAAGTGATGCAGTGTTACCACAGGACGGATACCACGATCGGTAAGATCTTCTATGATTTTTATGTAATGGTTTAAGGCATCTGTATCAAAACTCCCTTTTTCAGGTTCTATCCTGCTCCATTCGATAGATATACGATATACATCTACACCAAGGTCCTCTACGAGTTGATTATCCTCCTGCCAGAGCTCCCAGGAATTACAGGCCTTTTTAGATAGATCTTCTGTTTTTCCCATCTGTTCAAAGGACCAGTAATCAGAATTTACATTGTTGCCCTCTATTTGATATGCCGAAGTAGCAACCCCGAATAAAAAATCTCTGTCAAAGGTTATGGTATTTTTTTTCTTACCATAACAGGCGATACCAAAAATTATAATTATAGTTAGAACAATAAAAAACTGTTTCATATCCCTATAGTAACACAAAAATTTTCAAATAGACAAACCTTATCCAGATCATATCCTTTGCTGAATAACTCAAAAAACCACAGGTTGGTCAATATTCTACACAAATTTACAATAATATAAAACAAAAAGTGATAACTTATAACAACTTACTGTAATTATTTGTTATTTTTGCTGGCACAAAAATTGACTTATAGGAATAAAATAATTTTAGGAGGAGAGTAAGAATCTACGTATTTTAAAATTAGCCATCTTTCTGGGAACAGGAGCTGTTCTTTTGTTTAGAAATTCTTACGCCGGGGCACATGAAAATTGTTCATGCCAAAGATATGGTGCTCAATCAGGTTGTTCTATGGAAGAAACCAACAGTGCAGGTGGTGTTAATAATCATACCTGCATGGACAATAGTCTTCTGGCCCATGGAAAAGGTATGCACAGACACATGGAGTATACCAGGATGAAAAATCCTCAGAAATTGACACCTTCATCCTTAAAAAAGGCATATTGTATCTTTAAAGAAAGATGCGCAATGTGTCATGGAAAATCTGGCAGGGGAGATGGTAAGATGTCAAAGAATCTGAATCCAAAACCTGCAAATCTGAGGGATGGTAAATTTAAGCATGGAAGCAGCGATGGAGAGATTTTTCACATTATCAAAGAGGGGGTTGAAGGTACAGCGATGCCCTCTTTTGAATCTTCCCTGAAGGAGAGAGAGATCTGGGATATTGTTAATCTTGTAAAGACCTTTGAAACACATAAACATTTTGGCTGCTCAATGCACAAGAAGGTAAAGATGGATGTGCCTGGACGATGTCCCATCTGTGGGATGTTTTTACAACCTATTGAATAATAAGGATTGAAAAAGGGGGCGATCCTGTATCTTCGCCCCCCTACTTTTTTACCTATTTCCATATGGTTACCATATCCATGATGCTACCACCCTCTATTTTTATTACTTTATC
This sequence comes from uncultured bacterium, assembly GCA_964429075.1. Lineage (GTDB taxonomy): Bacteria > CAYSBA01 > CAYSBA01 > CAYSBA01 > CAYSBA01 > CAYSBA01. The sequence goes on along the minus strand of CAYSBA010000028.1, from coordinate 986 downwards.
GCTGATCGATAGATCGGTCTTATCCAGTAGATAGATGCTATTGTCTGCAGATGATGCTACGTATATCCAGTTTTTACCCCCTGAGATTGCGGGGATATATACATAATCTCCCTGTCCTGGCAGATTAATGTCCTTTTTTGCACTAAGATCATCTTTTGAAAATACAGAAACATTTAGACTTACGCTCGATGCAAGAAAAAGGTTGTCCTCGAAGATAAAGTTTCTACCATATGTGCTATCCAGGTTTTCTGACTTTACAATATCGTTAGTTGCAGTATCTATCTTATCAATAGCAGAAAGATTATCCATATAATCACCGGTGCTTATGGAATATATATATTCACCGTCTGTTGCTACAAACTGGGTATTAAGGCCTGATGTATATATCGGGGTTGTGCCGTTTGAATTATCGTTATCTGTATCGATCAATGTTTTACTGCTCAGGTCAATAAGATATATTGCTGGATCTGAATAATCCATCATCTGTGTATTTGGATTGTATACAGAGAACGTAGCTGCCACATACAATGTATTATTAAGGTTAACAATCCCTTCTGGCCTTGCACCAGGAGAAATGGGAATTTCCGAAGTGTTACCATTGTTTTCATTCCACAAGAATACCGAATCATTCATATAGAGCGATGCCGCAATACCATCTGGGATGATTTCGCAATCAAAGACATTGGAGTATTGTGGAGTCTCAACGGTATATTTTACCTGATCGGTTAATAAATCAAATACATAGACCTTATCACCCACAGAATCGGTAAGACAGAGTTTATCATCTTTTATATCCATTAGATTGAACATATGATCACCATCGAGTTGTGAGTCATCAAAAATCTTATTGATGGTTGAATTTCCGTCTTTGTCTACCTCTATCTTAAAAAGCTCATTCTTTGAGATTCCTGTTGCCAGATAAATAATGTCTTTGTATGTCTTCTGGTTGTTACAGTTGTTATCACTCTCACATTGAGAGTAATCAT
>CAYSBA010000027.1:0-9888 GCA_964429075.1 uncultured bacterium | reverse complement strand
ACTCTGGGTTAATCCATCACCTTTTTATGAAAAAAAGCTATCCTTTACATTGCTCGGTGGTTTGGGCTTGACATATTGATATATTGGTTATTACTTCTTAACTAAAGGTAATTTTCAAGTGTCATTTTTATAGACATAAACCATAAAAGGAGGTGCTTATGAAAAAAAAGAGACTAAAAATTGGTTTGTTGATAATAGGTTCTGGTCTTCTAATATTGGGTGGAGTGCTATTATCTGTTGCTCAAAGAACAAGTGCAGGCAGTATCTGGAAAGAGATCGATAAAGATGCACCATCAGTTGATATCAGAAAAGGATTTGCAGATCTGGTAGAGAGGGTAAAACCTGCAGTCATAAACATATATACCACGCAAAAGATTAAGATGCGCAGACGCGATTTTGGTTCACCCTTTTTCTGGGATGAAGATCCATTTGAAAACTTTTTAAAGCGATTCTTTAATATGCCAGACACAAGAGAGTTTAAAAGGATGAGTCTTGGATCTGGTTTTATAATCAACTCAAAAAAGAAGCTTGCACTTACCAACTATCATGTTGTTGCACGGGCTGATGAGATCATGATCAAACTTGGTGATAGTGAAAACGATGAGTATAAGGCAGAGATTGTAGGGAGTGATCCTGAGGTGGATGTTGCCTTAATCAAGATACTTGATATGGAGGATGTACCAAAAGAGGTTCCACTCGGTGATTCTGACAATCTGAGAGTTGGTGATTGGGTAATTGCAGTGGGTAATCCCTTTGGATATTCAAGAACAGTTACTGCTGGAATTGTGAGTGCAAAGGGCAGGATACTTGGTGATGATCGTTACGATATTTACATTCAGACAGATGCACCGATAAATTTTGGAAACTCTGGAGGTCCACTATTTAACATAAAGGGCGAGGTGGTAGGGATTAACACAGCCATTAATCCTAATGCTCAGAATATTGGTTTTGCAATCCCTGTAAATGTGGTGAAAGAATTACTACCAGATCTTGTGAAGGGTAAGAAGGTTGCAAGGGGATGGCTTGGTGTAAATATACAAAATATGAATAAGGCCCTTGCGAGAAGCTTTGGTCTGAAAAAGGCAAAGGGTGTGCTTGTTACACAGGTGATACCGGATACACCTGCAGAAAAATATGGCCTTGAAGATGGGGATATCATCTTAAAATACGATGGTAAGGTGGTAAAGAATGTGGAGCATCTAAGGAGAATGGTGGGTCTTACAAGGCCTGGCAAAATGGTAGAAATTGTTGTCTTCAGAAATGGCCACAAAAAGACATTACATGTAAAGATAGCAAGCAGAGAGGGTGAAATTGAAGAAGAAAGGATAAGCAAAGGACATAATAATCACGCAAAGAATGTACCACTTGGTCTTAAGGTCAAAGAACTGAACAAAGAGTTAAGAGAGAGACTTGAAATACCAGATAAGGTTTCAGGACTCGTTGTTATACACATAGATAAAAGAAGCATCTTTGCACGGACAATGCTTGAAAAAGGTGATGTTATTGTTTCGGTTAACAGAAGGCCTGTAAGGAGTATAAATGAGTTCAGGAGATTAATGAAAAGAGCAAAAAAAGAGGGCAATGTTTTATTGAAGGTTTATAGAAAGGGAGGGTATTATTACATAGCCGTTGAGTTAAAGTAAATAATAAAAAAGAGGGTGCCAAAAGAGGCACCCTTATTTTTTTAACGAACAATTTTTGATCAACAGTCCTTAGAACTTAACTTTAAAGGTGCTGTAAAAGTAATTCTCAGATTTTGAATTATCTGTTACACCCTTTAGTTGTTTCATTAATTCACCAGGGAGAAAGATACCATATAGACCGTCGATGGAGATGTTTCTGTTAAAATGATAGACAAGTTTTAGGTCGATCTCATTACCAAAGTCGACAGGATCATCATTTACCTTGACGGTTGCTTTGAAATTGTGAAATGTTGCAAAGAACTTTGCCTTTTTAAATGGTGTAGCAATTAAGGTTATACCAAGATCTTGGAGACCCCTGTTATCGGTGTTGACTGGGAGATTTAAAAAGAAATCCATCTCTCCGTAGAATTTGTGATTTGTTGCATACATTGTGTCGAATGTAGAGGTTTTGTCTGTTGCACCAGATGCCCTTTCAAAAAATAATTTAAGACCTGGTCTGTAAACAATATTTTTAAGGGTATAACCACCTCTTAGGGCATAAAAATATGCATAGGTATCTTTTTCTTCAGTAAAGTTTAGTTGATAGTAGAACTCACCACCGAAATTGAAGCCATCATATCTGCCGTCAGCAATAACACCAGTTGTGTTTGTAACATCAGTAGGTTCATTGCCTGCTACGGCACCTTCATTGTATCTAACAAGGACAATTAGGCCGGTATTAATTATGTCAAGGAATCTCTTTGTTAGATAGACACCTCCAAAATCGACATTCTCTGTCGGAGATCCACCAGATAGTGTAGCATCACTTATCCTTGTGAAGAATCCCTTTAATTTAAATAGATCTCCAAGGTAATCAAAGACAACTCCGTCAAATGAACGGGCGTTGGGTGTCCATCCAACATTGCCTACAAGTCTGTGATTAGCAATAATAATCTCCTGACGACCCACTTTTAGAGATGTATTTTGACCAAGGTTAAGCTTTACAAATGCCTGATGTAGATCAAATCCATCTGCAGAATAGTCTTTCAGGGTATCCATCTCTTCACCCCAGTATCTAACATCCTGAAACTGAAGGAATATCGATCCAACATCTCTCAACCTGTATCCAATATTGAGCCTTGCTCTGTGATTTATTGTTCGAGACACATTGCCCACCTTAAAATCTTTTCCTTCTTTGTGTTCGTATCTGGGGCGATATTCAAAGTTGATTTTCAGATTGTGCATCTTACAGTGTTCACCCATGTGTTTTTTCATACCGAGCATTTTCATATATTGAGATTTATCTATCTCATGATGCCCATCATCTTTTTTGTTATCCTTTTCGCAGGCAACCAGTCTGTTTTTTTGATCTGATCTGTTGCAGACATTGTGGGATTTAGATACGCCCGCGAGTGCACTTCCAGATAGAAAGATAAAGCTCATAAGAAAAAAGATTCTACTTTTCATAGTACCACCTCCTGAATAAATTTTTTTGTAAATATATATCTTTGACATTTTAGTCAAACAAATATTCAGGAATCCTAAATAAGTGGCTTTTTAGTTTTTTGCAACTTTTTGATTTTTCTGTCTCTATTTCATACAAGAGTTGATTTGACCCTTGAATGTGACAGAAAATTTTGTTAATCTTTTAATAAACTTTATTGGGAGGCCTGATGATGAAGTTTTTAGCATTGTTGTTGGTTGCCAGTTCCCTTATGCCTGTGCATCCTGAGAGTGCTGTGGAATACAGGGGCAGGATCTTTGTTTCTGATATTGGCCAGTTCGGCAAAGATGATGGAAGGATCTTGATTTATAAAAAGGGTAAATTCTCAATCCTTACAGATGGGTTAAAGGATCCAAAAGGAATCTGTGTCTTTAATAATAAACTGTATGTGACAGATGTAGATAGAATCTGGCAGATTGATTTCAAAGGCAAGAAAAAGATCTTCCTTTCATCCAATGATTTCCCTGAAAAACCAAAATTTTTAAACGATATAACCACATATAAGTCTGGTCTTGTAATCTCTGATACCTTTGGAAATAAGGTTTTTTATTATAGCAGAAAAAATGGGGTGACAATCCTGACAGTTTTACCAAAACCAAATGGTCTTCTTGAAACAAAAGAGGGTTTGTTCGTTATCAGCTTTACAGATCCCGGTTCCCTCTATGTTTTTGATGGCAGAAAGAATATAAAGATCTATGAATCTACTAAGATTGCAGGTGGAGATGGAATTACATATGCAGGTGCAGGCAGTTACTATCTAACAGGGTATCGTTCAGGGAATATTGTAAAGATAGTTGTCAAAAAGGGAGAGGTTGTTGCTTCTGAGGTTGTATATTCCAATCTTAAATCACCTGCGGATATCTTCTATTCTTTAAAAAAGAGACATCTGCTCGTCCCAGAACTTGAGGCAGGCAGATTCTCAATAAAATAATTATACAGAAATTAAAATTGACATAGAAAGGGTAATGTATTAATATATTTAAGTGGTGTCAAGGTTACTTTTTGATTGGAGGGTATTATGCAAAAAGGCCCTGTTTTGAATAGTCCAGAAGATCTTGAAAGACTTATTGCAGAGCATCGTGCACTAGATAGAACGATCAAGGAAAAGGAAAAAAAGGTATATCTTACAAATGAGGAGTATGTAGAAGTAAAGAAGATGAAGATGAAAAAATTGCAGCTGAAAGAAAAGATTGAAGAATTAAAAAAGAAATCCTGATCAACTATAACCACTCTCTGTTTCTAATGTTTTTGTGATATCCAAGAACAAATGAGTGCACCCTATCTCTAATTTTACTCAGTAAAAAAAGAGGGTCAGATGTACCTTTGATTGTAATAGCATCTTTATGTCCTGCCCTAAATAATCTATCCCTGTCTCCCTTTGCAATTGCAACAACCTCAATATTATTTTTCCCAATTTCTCTGATAGCCCTTAATGCTGCTTTTAGCTGTATGGTACCACCATCTATAAGGATAAGATCGGGTTGCCAGAAAATAGATAGACTGTTGAGTCGTTTCTTTAACATCCTGTATATTGCCTCCTGATCGTTTCTTGCTATTTCATCAAGCCTGAACTTCCTGAATCTTTTTGTCTCCTCAATACCATTTATATAGACGACCATTGCACCAACTGTCCATCTGTCTCCAAGGTTTGATACATCAAATCCTTCTATTATATATGGTAGCCTGTTTAATCCAAGTCTTTGCTGGATATGTTGGAGATCTTCAAACAGGCGTTTTTTTCTTTCCTTAAGATTGTTCAATCCAATAGCTGCATTTTCTTTTGCAAAATCCATAAGGGCCTTTAATCTACCTCTCTTTGGAATGACTATTTTTGTTCTGTGTCCACTTAATTTAGAAAGATATTCTTCTAAGTTATCGAGGTTTGAGGGCCTTTCTGAGATTACAACTGTGGAAGGTACCGGGAATCCAGTAGAAAAAAAGTCCAATAAAAACTGCGAAACAGTATCTTCTATACTTATCTGGTTGTTTTCAAATCTGAGGACACTCGATTCGAAGAGCCTGCTGTTTGCCACCCTTGCAATGCCTATGAAAATGTTTTCTTGATCTTTTGTAATTCCAAAGGCAATGGCATCTTTTACACCTTCAAAACAGGATCTCTGTGAACTCATACTTTCAATCGTGATTAGCAGGTTACGAAAATAGGCTGCCCTTTCAAACTCAAGATTTCTTGCAGCATCAAACATTGACTTTTCTATTTCTGAACGGGTTTTATCAATTTTACCACTTAAAAAGTCTATTGCATCCTCCACAAGCCTTTGATAGTCCTCTTTTGATATTGACCCATCACATGGTCCACTACATCTGTTTATCTGTTTTAGAATGCAGGCTGAATTTTTGTGTCTTTTAAACTTTGAATCATTGCATGTCCTTAATCCAAAAAGACGCATCACAATTTTTTTTACAGCCCTTGCATCAGCAGCACTCGAAAAGGGTCCGAAATATCTATACTTTTTGCTATCTATCCTTCTTGTAAGCTCGATCTTTGGGAAGCTACTCTCTTTTGCAATTCTAAGCACAAGAAAATTCTTATCATCCTTTAATTTTATGTTGTATTCTGGCGACAAACGTTTTATAAGCTCGTTTTCAAGTATCATTGCATCAATGACATTCTTTGTGACAACAAACTCAACATGTTTTATACGTCTTTTAATCCAGTCCACATAGGGTCTTTTATCTGTATCACCAAAATATGATAGTATACGACTCCTTAGGTTCTTTGCCTTGCCCACATAGAGTAGACTGCCCTGCTGATCATAAAATTTATACACACCACATGATTGAGGGATATTTTTCAGAGTTTCTTTTAGCTCTTCATCCATAGCGCAAAATCAACTCTTTGATCCTTTTTATTCTATCCCGCAATTTTGCAGCCTCTTCAAACTCAAGATTCTGAGCATGTTCAAACATCTTTTTTGTTAGCTCCTCTATTAGTTTTTTGCTCTTTTCGAGATCAAACCTGTTTGAAGGTCCTATAATTTCGTCCATGTCTTTTATACCACCATCTGAGTAGGGCATTATCTTTATTTTAGATTTGATGGTTTGTGGTGTAATGTTGTGTTCTTTGTTGTATTTTATCTGTATTTTCCTCCTTCTGTTGGTCTCATCTACAGCCTTTCTCATTGCTTCTGTGATCCTTTCACCATAAAGTATTACCTTACCATTAATATTTCTTGCAGCCCTGCCCATTGTCTGAATAAGTGCACGCTCGCTACGTAAAAAACCTTCTCTATCTGCATCAAGTATTGCAACAAGTGATACCTCAGGTAGATCCAGTCCTTCTCTCAAAAGATTTATCCCTATAAGGCAGTCAAAGTCACCACGTCTAAGCTCTCGCAGGATCTTTGAACGTTCAAGGGTATCAATCTCTGAGTGTAGGTACCTTGCTCTAATCCCATTTTCCTGAAAATGTTCAGACAGCACCTCTGCCATCCTTTTAGTCAGTGTTGTTATCAGAGATCTTTCATCTCTTTGGGCCCTCTTTTTTACCTCTTTTATCACATCTTCAATCTGATTTTCAGAATTTCTTATCTCACATTCTGGATCAACAAGGCCAGTTGGCCGTATCAGCTGTTCTACCACTTCTCCATGAGTACAGTTCAATTCAAAATCACCTGGAGTAGCAGAGACAAATACAATCTGAGGCGTTCTTTCCAAAAATTCTTCGAATGTAAGAGGTCTGTTGTCGAGACAGGATGGTAATCTGAAACCATATTCAACAAGGGTTTCTTTCCTGGACCTATCTCCTCTATACATTGCCCTGAGCTGCGGTATCGTGATGTGACTTTCGTCTATAAATACAATAAAATCATCGGGGAAATAGTCTAAAAGTGTTGCTGGAGGCTCACCCTCCTTTCTCCCTGTAAGGTGCCGGGAATAATTTTCTATCCCAGGGCATGTGCCTGTCTGTTCTATCATCTCTAAATCATAGAGTGTTCGTTGTGCAAGTCTTTGTGCCTCAATAAATTTATGTTCCTTCTCAAAGTGTTTTATCCTTTCATTCAGTTCCTTTCTGATAGCTTCAAGAGCAATCTCTTTTCTACCCCAGGGTAAAAGATAATGAGTTGCAGGGAATATTGTAATCTTCTCAAGCTCTGTTCTATTAGAACGATACAGGTTATCCATAAAAAGGATTCTTTCTATATAATCATCAAAGAAATCAATCCTTATTATCTTCTCAAATTGATCGGCAGGAAAAATGAAAAGAGCATCTCCCGATAGTCTAAATGTGCCCCTTTCAAGTACTGCCTGATTTCTCCTGTATCCAATGGCTACAAGTTTTTTCATAAGGGCCCTTGGTGATATTTCCTGCCCCCTTTGCAACACTATTCTTGATTCTGCATAACTTTTGGAATCTCCAAGACCATAGATGCAGGAGACACTTGCCACTATAATACAATCTCGTCTCGTAAATAGTGAGGTTGTTGCTGCATGTCTTAGACGGTCGAGGTCTTCATTCATAGATGTGTCTTTTTCAATATAAAGATCCTGTGATGGAATGTATGCCTCTGGTTGATAATAATCGTAGTAACTTATAAAGTACCCAACAGCATTTTCAGGGAAAAATTCTCTGAATTCTGTAAAAAGTTGTGCTGCGAGGGTCTTATTTGGAGCAATTACAAGTGCAGGTCTTTGGAGACGGTATATTATGTTTGCCATTGTGAAGGTCTTTCCACTGCCTGTTATTCCAAGCAATACAGTATATTTCTTGCCACTTAAGATTCGTTTGGTGATCTTTTCAATTGCCTGTGGCTGGTCACCGGTTGGCTTGTATGGTGCCTTCAGCTTGAATTTACCCATTTTAATTCTGCATCACTCTTTCTTAGATACAGTGCATCGTCCTGGCCTGGCTGAAAAGGCTTTATCATTTTATTATCACTATGTATAAAGGCGAGTGCCACACCATCAGGATCTGGGATAGTCTCTATGCCTTTTAGTTCTTCTTTGTTTACGTTGTAAGATAAGATAATATCTGTGTCATCCAAGATACAGTCGAGTTTATTTTTTGAAATATTCTCAACTAGATCCGGTTCAGAAGGTTGTATGCTATATTTACCTCTGTTGTATATAATTTTATAATGACAAAAAGCAATAGATCCACCGGTAAGACCCACAGTGCATAGTATCCTTTTTCTCTTTTTTTTGTTCTCATTAAGATATTTAAACAACATGACCATAAAGGTGTTTACTGAAAAGAGGCTATAATTTCCGGTAACAGATAGGCCTTCTGAAAGTGCCAGTCCAACCCTCAAAGAGGTGAAATTGCCCGGGCCTATATTTATTACAATTCTTTTTGTTTGATATAGGGCCTTTTCTAAAAGTGGCGCAAGTGCAGAATCAAGTTGTTTTCTCTCTTTAATCAGGGTGGTCTGAAATCTACCATCTATAACCTCTGTAAATCCAAGATGCCCACAGGCAGTATTAAGCGCCACAAGATTCATTGTCTTGTGATAAATAAAATAAGGATAAGGATTGCTATCACAAAAAGAAAAAAGAGAATTAATAAATTTTTTTTCTTTTTTTCCAAAGTATTATCGATATCTTTGGTTTGATTCTCATTTTCAATATAGTTTTTATACTGTTCGTAAATGAGCAACACCTCGTTTGGATCAAGACCGAGATATTCAGCATATGTCTTAAAGTAGCCTTTAAGAAATACAGGTGCAGGTAGTTCTTTATAATTGTCAGCTTCAAGATTTTTCAGACAATCGAGTGATAGCTTCATATGATCTGCCACATCACGTAGATTAATACCCCGAAGCTCTCTTTCCTGCTTCAAATAGGCACCAGGTGATTCAATAAAATCCTTTTTCTCCTCTTTACTTTCGTTCAATTAGCCTCCTGCAGCTATCATTTTGGGGTACATTATCAATGCATTCATTCAGGATATCATTGACTTTTTTACCCTTTTCAAAACGCTTGTAAAAATCGTAGAGTAATAGATAGGGCTCTTCAATCTGATTGCAATATTTCTTATACAGCATGAGATTCTTTTCTGCATTGTCAAGATCTTTTCTGTCAACAAATATCTTTGCAAGTAACTTATAGGCCATACAAAAGCTTCTGAGTCTTTTTATGGCTTTATTAATTGTTTCTATAGCCTTTTTGTCATTGTTCATCTTGTGATAACACCATCCTAAATAGGACAGCGCAGCATTTGTATTCCTATAAAGTGGATCTTTTATGATCCTTTCAAATAATTTTGATGCATCTTTATACCTTTTTTTGATAATATAGAGATAACCCAGATTGTACATTGCATCTGTATAATCTTTTTTTAATTCGAGCGCCTTTTTGAATTCATCTTCTGCACGATCTATCATACCAATCGCCAGATAGGTCATACCTTTACCATTGTGGGCCTCATAACTGTCAGGATCGTTTTCCAGTGCTTTGTTAAATTCCTCAAGGGCCTGCTGGTACTGCTTCTGTATAAATAGAGTAAGACCCGCTTTATATCTGAATTCAGATGCCCTTTTTTTTCGGAAAGACTCTTGAGTGGCGCAACTTAATAACAAAAATATGATGATTAAAAGACCTATCCCTGTTATAGACCTTATGGTTTTTTTATCTGGCCCTGAGGAAATATTCCTTTGAATAATCTCTAATTTCACTGGCATTTCTTACAAACTCTATGATTGGATTGTCAATCATTATATTGTCACCACCCTGACTGCCTTCCCCAATAATGATCTTAATATAATCGTTTTTTGAATAACTTAAACGTCTTGTACCGAGGTTTTT
>CAYSBA010000026.1:0-9907 GCA_964429075.1 uncultured bacterium | reverse complement strand
CCTTAGATTTAAGAAGGGTCCCGTTTTCAAGTAGATATTTGAAATGTGGAAGATGCCCCTGATTAATAAGCTCTTTCAGCGTATTGTAAGGAACTCCATCCAGGCCAAATAAAAAGGCCCTTCCGAGTCTGTTAAAGAGCCTGTTTTTAATCTTGATCAGCATTTATTACAGATAACCGAGCTCTTCAAGTCGCTTTGATATCATCTCCTTTTCTTCCTGTGAATAGCCATCAAGTTCGCCTTCAATCCATCCTTTTTCAAGATAACCGAGTTTATGTAGGGTATCTATGATCTTTTTTACACAGCTTTTTTCGTCTTCAACACTTGTATCTACCACTATTTCAGGATTTTCTGGTTCGTCATAAGGATCATCGATGCCTGTGAATTGTTTGATTATGCCCTCTCGCGCTTTTTTGTAAAGACCCTTTACGTCTCTTTCTTCGCAGACCTCCAAAGGGCATTTTACATATACTTCCACATAATCATCAATCTCCTTCCTTGCCTTCTCTCTCATCTCTCTGTAGGGTGTAATTGCTGCAACAAGCGTTGCCACTCCGTTTCGTGAAAGTAGCTTTGCCACATAGGTGATTCGTTTGATGTTCTCAAACCTATCTTCTCTTGTAAAACCAAGGTCTGAGGTCAAGTTCCGCCTTACCTCATCCCCATCGAGACGTTCAACAGGATAACCTCTCCCAATTAGTATTTCTGCAACACTCCTGCTCAGGGTTGTCTTGCCGGAACCTGAAAGACCTGTAAACCAAAGTGTAAATCCTCTTTTCATCATACTTACCTCACTTGAGTTGTTGTTTTTAACTTTTAAAGATCTTCATAATTGTATAAAATATATCCTTTATATCCGCCTGTCCATCCTTGCCAAGTATACCTTTATTCCCAGTAATATATATACCCTCTTGTGCATGGTTTGCATCGTCAGGTCCTGTGTCATTTTCATAATGAAACAATCGTTCATTTCCAACAGTACCGATAGAACGCCAGGAAAGGTCTCCAAGATAGACGATAAGATCTGGTGGGATTCCTCTTGTTTCACGATAAATCTCTCTTGGATCAAATACCCTGTTTTGAAGGCTGCTGTTATCTGGCCCTTTTATATCTTCAAGCTCTTTTTTGAGTTCTTTTAAAAAATCTTCTTTTTTATCAGCGGGGATTGTTCCATGTGGTTCCCTACCTCTTACATTTAAAAAGACCCTTGCATAGTAACCTCCAGATCCCCACACCTTTGTCTTTTCCCAATTGATCATATCGTTTGTTAATCTTTGAGGGGAAGCAGGTCTTTCTTTTAAGACGAGATAGCCCTTTTGAATCAACCAGTCATTGAAGGCAAAGCCTCCCATCATTCCCTTTGCACCATGATCAGATACAACAAAGATTTCGGTATCAGAGGGCAGAAGGTTTAAGATTTCACCAATCTGCCTATCAATAAAGTTATAGTATTCCTCAATGGTATCCCTGTAAGGATTGTTATCACCTGGATAGAGGGGATGGTCCTTGTCCATAAATTTCCAGAAACCATGATGGAGTCTGTCAGTTCCCATCTCTACAAAGGCAAAGAGGTCCCAGTACTTTTTTGAAAGGAGATGCTTTACTAATTTAAAACGCTGTTCTGTCATATTATAAATTGCTGAAAGTAGCCAGTCTTTGTTTTCTGTTCTGAATCCTTTGACATCGAATTCATACTCCGGTGCAACCTGTTCGACCTCGTATTTGAGGTTTGCAGGGTAGGTATAGGGTTTATCCTTAGAGGGTGTGAGGAAACAGGTAACCATGAGTCCGTTTATCTCCTTTGGGGGAAAAGTCTGGGGGATACCTACGATTATACTCTTTTTCCCAATATATCCCAGAAGATCCCAAAGTCTGGGAACCCTGACATTTCTTGAATTTACGATTACAAGCTCTGAATAGTCGTAGGCCTTTCTGTTTCTAAAACCGTAAAAGCCGAGCTCTCCAGGGTCTTTCCCGCTGAACATTGAGCTCCATGCAGGTATTGTGATAGCAGGGATAGTGCTGTTGAGTTTCCCGTAGTCTCCCTGTTCCATCAGTCTTGATAGATTGGGCAGGGAGTTTTTAAATCTATTGAAGACAAGATCTGGTTCAGCACAATCGAGGCCTATAATTAATACTCTCTTCATATTCCACTGTTATTATAATATTCAATCAAGATGTCTGCCACCTCCTTTCTTGTAAATTCAAGGGGTGGACGTTTCCCTTCTGAAAGCATCTTTCTTACCTTGGTCCCGCTCAAAAAGATGTGATCTTGATCAGGGTGTGGGCATGTCTTTGCTGTTGCCATAGAGTTACATCTTTTACAGAAAAATGCGTGTTCAAACTTCAGAATCTCAATACCTATCTCATTTTCATCAAAGTTATCAAATATCTTTTGAGCATCGTAAGTTCCATAGTAATTCCCCACTCCAGCATGATCTCGCCCCACAATAAAGTGTGTACAACCGTAGTTTTTTCTACAGATTGCATGAAATATAGCCTCCTTAGGCCCTGCATAGCGCATATATGCAGGGAAAATTGAGAGAACAACCCTCTCTTTTGGATAGTAGTTTTCAAGCAACACAAGATAACATTTCATCCTGATATCAGCAGGGATGTCACCCTTTTTGGTGTCACCAACAAGAGGATTTATAAATAGCCCATCTGTTATCTCAAGGGCAACCTTTTGTAGATATTCATGTGCCCTGTGGATGGGATTTCTCGTCTGGAAGGCACATATTGTTTGCCATCCCATTTTTTGAAAAAGGGTGCGTGTTTGCTGTGGCGTCCTGTAGTATTGAACAAAACCATACTCCTCTGGTTTATGGATTAACCAAATTTTACCGCCCACATAATACTTAGGTCTTGAAAGCGTAATCTGGACTCCAGGATGATTTTCATCATCAGTACCAAAAACCTCTTTGGCCTCCACTATTGGGTCATATTCGTATATATCTTCAATATCTATTGAGCCTACAATGTTATTGTTCTGATCTCTCAATGCAACCTCATCGCCTTCCTTTAATCCATCGTAACTTTCTACTGCAAGGGTTATGGGTATTGGAAAGATTACACCATTAGAAAGACGCATCTCGTGGATTACCCTTTCGTAGTCTTTTCGGGTCATAAATCCACAAAGAGGACTCATAAGACCTGTGCCAATCATAATAAGATCACTCTTGGTCTTGTTATCGATAATGATATATCGCTTTTCTTTTAATCTTTTTAAAAAATCCTTTTGCTGTTGTTCTGGTACTGTCTGATCAACAAGCCTTCCACCATGTGGTTCAATCATTTACAACCTCCCTTTTCCTCATATTTATTATGATAAAAAGTGCTGCTGCAATAATACCTATTGCAATCGTCTGGCTTGTGGAGAGGATCTCGGGCCCGGGAATTGACTTAAAAAGATCTATCCTGAAGATCATCCCCCTTTCAAAATCTCCTCTAAAGAGTTCTACAACCGATCTAACAATTGAATAGAGTATCATATACCATAGAATTAGCTCACCATGGAATTTCTTGTGTCTTCTGTAGAATATAAGAAAAGTAAAGATGCACATTTCAAGGAAGGCTTCGTATAGTTGTGTAGGATGGACAGGAAGGGGGGGGCTTGATGCAGCTACCATACCAAGCTGTACCTGTGTACTGTGAACCATACTGTTTAGTGGAAATTGAGCTGCCCAGGGAATATGGGCAGGTTTGCCATAACAACATCCTGCAAAGAAACAGCCAAATCTACCAAAGGCATGACCGATCGATACAGATGGTGCAAGGATGTCAGCATAGGGCCAGAATTTTACACCCCTTTTTTTTGTGTAGTAGATAACCGTTGCAAGACCACCAATAAATCCACCATACCAGACCACTCCTCCCTTCCAGAATTTGAGAATATCGATTGGATTCTGAAGATATGTTTCTAAGTTTACGATAATAAATAGAATCCTTGAGGTGATCAATGAGACGATAATTATCCAGAATGCCATATCCATAACAAGGTCTGGGTCTTTACACTCCCTCTTTGCCTGCCTTGCTGCAAGTAAAATAGCAACAAAGAAGCCTGTAGCAACACAAACACCATATGTGTGGATTTTTAATGTGTCTGTAAATCTAATTAAGACAGGATGCATTGCATCTCCTCTGCAAATTTAAGGAGTTGTAACATAAATTTGTGTAATTTTCCATTGCTGGCCACAATAGGCCTTGCAAGAAGTTCAAGGACATAACTGTTACCTTCAAAATCTGTTACCTTACCACCTGCCTCCTCGACAAGAAGGGTGCCGGCAGATACATCCCAGATCTTTAATCCACTTTCCCAATAGCCATCTAACCTGCCACAGGCAACATAACATAAATCAAGAACTGCACTACCGTTTGTCCTTACGCCTTCAAAGTTTCGAATAAAATGAATAAATTCTCGTGTGTTGTCATTTAAAGGATTCTCCATATCGTATGGAAAACCTGTTGCCAGAAGTGATCTTGTTGGGTTTGCATTTTTGGATACTTTTATTTTGTTACCGTTGAGAAAGGCACCGCCACCCTTTTTGGCAGTAAACAACTCCTGTTTTACAGGATCGAATACTGCGCATGCAACTGTTTTTGTATTTTGAATGAGAGATATTGAGGTACAAAAATGGGGATATCCATGAGAATAGTTTACAGTTCCATCAATGGGGTCTATCACCCATGTAAGGAGATCACGAAGGTTTTTTATATGCTGCTCTTCTGCAATTATCCTGTCATCCCTGAAATGTTTTTTTATATTTTCAACAATAAAGTTCTCTATTTCTTTGTCTGCCGATGTGACCGGATCGATTCTGCCTTTTTGGTGTATTGTTATCCCCTTTGTTATGGCAGATAAGGCCATCTTTCCCCCCTCTATCGCAAGCCCAACAGCAAGCTTGAAACGTGGTTCTATTTCTTCAATACTGTAGTTGTCTTGTAACATCCTCAATAGCAGTCTCAACAATATCTACAATCTCTTTTATAATATGCCTTGGTGATAGAAGGATTGGCATCAGTATAATTACATCTCCAATGGGTCTTATTATTAGGCCATTTTCTTTTGCAATTTGTGCAACTTTTTTTGCTACCATAAGTTTTTGATCAAAGGGCTCTTTTGTATCTTTGTTTTTTACTAATTCTATCCCGGCCATAAGGCCAAGCTGTCTCACATCTCCTACGATTTTAAGTTTTTCTAATCTTGCAAGACCAGATTGAAATTCTTCTATATTCTCTTTTATCTTTTGTACCGAATCTCTTCTTGTAAGGATGTCTATGGCAGCACAGGAGGCTGCACAACCAAGGGGGTTACCTGTATAGGTATGACCATGGAAAAAGTGCTTTGCCTCATATACCTCACCGAGGAATGCATCAAAGATCTTTTGTGTTGTCAGGGTTGCTGCAACAGGTAGATATCCCCCAGATATAGCCTTGGCAACAGCCATAAGATCTGGCTCAACATCTTCATACTGGCAGGCAAACATCTTGCCGGTTCGCATGAACCCTGTTGCAACCTCATCTAAGATAAGAAGGATCCCTCTTTCTTTTGTTTTATTTCTGATGAATGATAAAAAGCCTTCAGGCATCTTTATCATCCCGGCAGCACCCTGCATCCCGGGTTCAACAATTACAGCACATATCTTTTTGCCAAACCTGTCCAGGGTCTCAACAAAGCTGTTTTTACATTGACTGATATATTCATCTTCAGTCATTCCATCTGGTCTTCTGTAGATGTAGGGGTAGGGCACATTGATCGTCTTAAATACCATATGTTTATAGGTTGAATGGAAGAGGTCAATACCTCCCACACTTACAGAGCCAATGGTATCCCCATGATAGCTGTTTGTGAAATGTACAAAAAGACTTCTCTCGTCACCTTTTGCCCCTAAATTTCTAAAATAGTGGTAGGCAATCTTTAGTGCAATCTCTACTGCAGTGGAGCCGTTGTCAGAAAAAAAGACCTTTGTAAGATTTTTGGGGCTAATTTTAATAAGTCTTTCTGCCAGTTCAATTGATGGTACATTAGAAAGCCCAAGCAGTGTGGTATGCGCAACCATATGTAACTGTCTCTCTATGGCTGAATTTATTTCAGGATGGTTATGCCCACAAGCACAGACCCAGATGGAGGATGTGCCGTCTATATACTTATTTCCTTCTATATCGTAGAGGTATACACCTTCAGCCCTTTCAATAACTGTTGGTGAAGAGGATAGCCATTCCTTCATCTGTGTAAAGGGATGCCAGATGTATCTTTTATCCAGTTCTATTAAATCTTTTTTTCTCTTTTTGACCATCATGGCAGTATAGCCAATAAATCTGGATTGTCAACTGTAGCATTTTTGAATTTTTAGAGGTTGACAAAAAAAGATAAAAAAAATATATAAAGGCCTGCTTGAAGGAGTCAAAGATGCAGGTGATATGTGAAATAAACAAATCTCAATACTTTTTAAAGGTTGGGGACAGGATAGAGATAAATCGTCTCGAGGCAGACGTAGGTGAGACACTCACTACTGATAGGGTATTGTATCTACGGGATGAGGATAGGGTCCTCATTGGTACACCCTATATTGAAAATGCCAAGGTTGAATTTAGAGTTATTGAGCACAAAAAGGGCAAAAAAGTTGTAGTCTTCAAAAAGAAAAGGCGAAAAGGATATAGAAGAAAAAAAGGACACAGACAACATCTAAGTGTAATTGAGATATTAGATATTAAATATTAGGAGTTATCATGGCCCACAAAAAAGGACAGGGATCAACATCAAATACCCGTGATAGTGCAGGTAAAAGGCTTGGTGTTAAGATCTTTGGTGGTCAGTTTGCAAAGGCTGGAAATATTATTGTCAGACAGAGGGGTACAAAGTTTCATCCTGGCAAGAACGTTGGAATGGGGAGGGATCATACACTATTTGCACTTATCGATGGAATAGTCAGGTTTGAATACAAAGACAAAAGGAGAAAAAAGGTAAGTGTCTATCCTATACAAGACGGATAAAATAGTTATTATTAAGTGATTAAAAGATATAATAATACCACACTTTTATTTATAATTTCTCTATATATTCTCTTTTTTTCATGTAAAACTACCCAAAAATCCGGGTCTCTGATGGCAGCCCTTATACACAGTGCCTCTTTGAACTTTGTAACCGGTCTCAAAAGGCCATCAATAAAGGATGCAGTGGGGAAGAAACTTATTGTAGAGTTCTGGGCGCCCTGGTGTGATGCGTGTATAGGATCGATGACCTATCTTGCACTGTTACAGGAACAGTACAGAGATAAATTAATGGTAATAGGTATTTCGGTTGAACCAGATTTAGAGAGCATTCTTGACTTTGTAAAAAAATATGGGATCCAGTTTCCAACCTCTGTTGACAAAGATGGGATCTCATCGAGACTATCGATTGAGGTAGTGCCTACAACAATAGTTTTTTCTGAAGATGGTGAGTTGATCTATAAAAAGATGGGATTTGATTTAGAATCGGGCAGAGAGCTGGAAAAGGTCTTATTTCACAATTAACTCAAAGGTGAGCGTTTAACCAACTTACAACCTCATTCATCACATTATATCTCTCTTTCTCTTGAAACAGCTCATGATAAAGGTTTTCAAAAAGTTTGATTTGTTTGTCCTTTGTAATGAGTTTTTCAAAGAATTCCATTGTAGCAGACCAAGCGGTTATACCATCTCCCTTCCCGTGCAGTAGTAGTACTGGTATCTTGATTTCTCCCACCTCATCAAACACCCTTTTTTGGTAGTGCAGTGATCCTAAGAACCATCTTGGAGTAACCACGTGATGAACAAGAGGGTCCTCTTGGTATGCCTTTACCTTTTCTGGATCGTGAGATAGCATCGTTGCGTCTATCTCATTTCCCATTTGGAGGTGTGGCAGGAATCTAACAATCATTCTGGCGAGTAATACCTTAATTGTAGGTGGCTGAAATGCAAGTCTTAGATAGGGAGAACAGGCAATCACACCGGAAAGTCCTTTCTGGTAACGCTGTGCATACAGAAGAACCAGAAGCCCACCAAGACTATGTCCCAATATGAAAAGTGGTTTTGATGAATCCTTTATAATCTTTCTAATGCTATGGATATCATTCAGGTAATCTTCAAAACTTACTATATCTCCCCTTCTTCCGCTTGACCTGCCATGTCCTCTTAGATCAAAGATTAAAACCCCAAAACCTTCTTTTATAAGGGTATCCACAAGTTCGTTGTATCTGCCAGAGTGCTCTGCAAATCCGTGTACTATCAGAACATCTGCCTTTTTGTCTGATTTAGGATTAAGTAATCTGTGGTATAGATAATGGGTGTCATCTATTTTTAAGTAGTCTTCTTTAATTACTTTTTCCTGTTCCATAGCCTTTCCTGACAAAAAATGCCCTTATAATCAACAATTCCATAATAAGAATAAATAGATTCGGGAGTGATGTGTTTGAGCAGGAACAGCCAGTTTGTGAACTCTTTTCCTCATTTTGGAACTGGTTATTGTTTGTATTCTGATCATTTTTATTGTTGTTTGTTTCATCCTTTACGGAAATTGAGGCATAAAAGAGTGGTTCTACTGTTGCTCCTTCATTGATCAACTGCAGATAGTATGTGTGGCCCGGTTCGAAGTATGTCCCATTTTGATTATTAATATCTATTATCTCATTTCCACTGATCTCAAAATCATAGAGTGAGCTCACTGTAATACTCATTGTAATATAACTAAACTGGACATCGTGAGTAATCCTAAGATCTTTTCTTACAAAAATTTTTACATTGGGGTGGGCTGAGAGTGTAAATTTTATCTTTTCAACATTCACTGGAAGATCAAGCCTGTATTGAAGAGCAGACGTTACATAGTTAATAGTCCCACCAAAAGACTGAATCAAGTCTTTACCAATCAGAAGACTTTTGTGTGGCTCAGTTAGATCGAGAAGTGGAACAATCCTTTTACAACCATATAGGCCCCTTCTTTGCAGGATTGAGTCTATTTCATCTATTGTTGATGAATCCAAGCCTTCGTTTTCTGCCATCTGGATCAGTGCCTTTGCAGCAGTGTCAAAATCGCTATCAGAAGGAAGGGAGACAACGGTATCGAATACAAGGCGGTCAGCCATATCCTGTCCAAGTAAGTCCCTTATATCCCACATTGCTCCACTCCAGATTTCACCATCAGTATGCCACTCACCATATAAATCAAGAGGACAGCTTTTGTTGTTGTCAAGTCTCCTTGATTGACCAAAAGTGCCAAGTGCATATTCACTCAATAACGGATCGTTTTCAATTGTGGCAGAAAAATAGTCTGCTGATGCCTCGTTCAATGCAGGTGCAAAGATCTTGGGGCCATATTCATCGTAATCAAAGCCTACAAGATTTGAGGTCTGTCCAATAACACTGTGGGTATACTCGTGATATATTACATCTGCATCATAGGCGAAATCAACAAGGGTCCCCTGGCCAAACAAAAGACCATCCTGACCATTAAAGAGTGCGGCTCTTGGTACATATGCTGCGTTGTCATAGGGATTTCCATTTTCTGTATAATTTACCGCTGCAAGGGTTGGCTGGTTGCCTTCAAAGTCTTGTGTGTCTTTAAAGTAATTATGTACAATATTTATGTGGTGATACATGTTGACCTCAGGGAAACTATCGTCTCTTGCAGAAAGATTTGAGTATGAATTGTTTGTCAGGGGTTCATACAGATAATCACCGTTTTCATCAGGGGATGCAACCCTTCTTTTTTCACAGCTTTGCTGTATGGTGCCATTACATGACCCCTGATACACATCAGCATAGTTGCCACTTAACTTTTGGTCGCTCAAAAGATCTTTTAGTTCTACTTTTGTAAAGCTGTCATCAACCACAGGATTGTGTTCGTATATATATCCATATGCTGTAAATGAGTGGCCTATTACATTAAGGA